>JAGLWW010000129.1 GCA_023133195.1 Candidatus Aenigmatarchaeota archaeon | reverse complement strand
CTTGAAATTATAAGGCTTAGGTAAGACTAATTTTTAAGAGTATTATACCGCACGTTTAAAAATTCGGAATAAAAGAAAAATCAAAGGAGTTCCGCTGCTGACCTGTCAACTCTTGCGAAACTCGGCGTTGCAATTATGTAGTTCTCATCCACACCTGCGATGTCCCCGTTAAGAGCCGTGACAGTCTTTCTCAGTCTTTCTATGGCTCTCTTGAGTTCAGACATATCCTTTTCCTTAAGAGTCTTTATCTTTACAAAAACAATGTTTCCCTCTCTCAGAAATTTTTGAACCATATCTATGTCACCATAATCGTTAACGTGTGCTATCCTTATTGGAATTGCATCTATGTTTGGTGTACCCTCGTGGTCAAGTTCCATGAAATCTCCTTCGTCTATTTCCTTTTTTCCGCCAAAAATACTATTGAATGGCATTCTCTCACCTCTATCTATTATTTTATGCGTTAAATATTTATATTCAATCGGAATACTGAACGGCCTCCAACATTGACACTATGTTCCATATCTGGGTTCTTGTATAAGAAGGTATGTTCGGGTCGTTTGACACCTCATCCAGAGTAGAAATACATGAACTCAGTCTTACGGAAAGTTCATCGTCTTTGTTTTGCAGGTCTTTTATGCACTCCTCACACGACGCCCTTATATTCTTGGGAACCGTCCTGTCGTCTTTTATCTGTGTTAAGACCTGAATTATGTTTTCTGTATCCATGAATATCACCCCTCTAGCAATAAAATCAATAATTAGTATTATAAGACGCAACAACAATAAAAAGCTTTCTGTCTCATGACGGAAACTATTTTTTTCAAGAATTTAGTTCATCTGGATTCAGTATAGGTTTTCCAAAGGATGTCCTGTTCTCTATGGCTATTCTCGGGCAGGCGCAGTTTATGTAACAATCAAAATCCAGCCCAAGAAGTTTCTCCGGGGTTATTGTGTCCATTGTGAAAATCCAGGCTTTTTTCCCCTTTTCTTCCAGTTTCTTTTTTATTTCAATTGCCTTTTCTGCCTGCACCTGACCTGCCTTTGTGGAAACAAGTATCCCAAAGCTTTTGCAGTCCTTTACCAAAGCAACGGCAACATGCATCTGTTTCGCGAAAAGTTCTTTGTCTACATGCTCAAGTTCTTTTTTTTCCACTTTTAATGAAAACACGGGTTTAGAAGTCTTCATAGCCAGTCCTAAGACATGAAATTCTCCCGAACCTATAAAAAGGAAGCAGTCCACCTTTTCCTCGATTTTCAAGGCGGCAGATACGTCACAACCCAGAATCTGCCCCGGGTATTTTGTCCTTACCCCTGTTCCCGTATAACAGACTTTATCCTGACTCTCCAGAAACTCTTTGGCCTTATCCAAAGAATCCAAAAAATTGACAGAAGAAACAAGACCTATTCTCTCGGGAAGCTTGTCTTTTTCCCTTTTCAGGACAGGAACCGGGTCAAAATCCATTCTCCATTCATAATAGAGAACCGGAACCTTGCTCTCCACTCCGAAATCAGAGTGACCCACATGAACCAGCAGGTCGCAGGCCAGTCGCAGGGCCTCGCAGTCTCTCAGGTCGCAGGCCCCGTAACATGGTTCCAAGGAAACGAACGATTCTATACCCTCTTTTAAGAGAAGGTCTTCCAGTTCCTTGCTTTTTGTGATAAGCCCTTCCGGCAACTGAATCAAAACACGCTTGGGATTTTTCTCTTTGATTTTCTGAACAAGCTCTTCAATCATGTTTAAAATTTAGGGGGAAAACATTTAAACCATAAACAGCTTGAAAATTTCAGGTTTTAAAAATTCTGGAAGTCGTTCAGAACAAACTACTGATTGCCCCTGTGTAGTCAAATATTCCTATTATTGTCAGGATGATGGGCAGAATAAAGATTATGGATATTATTATCAGTGCGATTAAAAACAAAGATTTCTTCACGCCGACTTCATAGAAGCCTATCAGAGCGCCTATTCCCAGGCCTGCCAGATGGGCCGTGTATGCAATGTTCGGATCTCCGCCAACTAAAAATGCCATCACTGTGTAAAGCGTGTATACTATTCCAACAAAAAGCAGGGGTATCGGAACCACGGCGGGAAAGAATATGAGCTCAAACGGCTTCTTTATCATGGCCACTCCCATTATCGTAAATATCGCGCCGGAAGCGCCCACAAACACTTCAGCAGGAGAGTAGAAAAACAATGAAACAAGGTTCCCCATAATCCCCCCGAAAATGAATATAACCAGGAATCTGTCGTTGGGCACATCCTCTTCAA
>JAGLWW010000128.1 GCA_023133195.1 Candidatus Aenigmatarchaeota archaeon | reverse complement strand
GTCGTTGCTGTTGGGGTCTATTGAGATGTTATAGTACTCATCGGAGTTGTTCTCAGCGGGTTTTTCAGTATCTCCTGGACTAAGCAATCCAAAATTTACAGTATCAAACGTCAGGCTCATTACAAGAACCTTGCCTATTTCTATTGTGTTGTTTTCGGTGTGGTTGTTTACACCAACCCCATTAAACAGGACACCGATTTTGTAATAGTCTCCAAGGCTTCCAGTGGAATTAACACTCCATATAAGGGTACAGTTCTCGTTCTTGTCCAGAGTCCCGCAGCTCTTTGGATTTGAATCAAATGTATAGAAAGGCGTAGCCCCTGGGATTGTGCTTATATTTGTGTCCGGATTCGAACCGCTTGCATTATATCTTGTAGTTCCTTTTACTTCCCCACAATTCCCGTCCCTGCATATGACAGTGGCGTTTACTGTGAAATTTCTTATCCATGGAACCACTGTGTTGTCTGGTGGGATACTGAGATTGACTTCAATATAACTGTTTGATATGGTTACGTTATCTGTTGTGTTCAGTGTCTCGTAATCCAGCGAAGAGCCGTTGCAGCTCACGTTCCAGTCAAATGTCCCGTTGGAAGAAAAACTCCTATTATAATCGTATAACAGCAATGTATCATTGAATCCCATATCATGAGTTCCCGTATCTTCAAATGTTATATTGCAGTAAACTCCTGTGCCGTTTATTGACTCTCCGGAAGTCTTGTTTGTATAGTTTGCATAGAAGTTTACCTGGTCCCCGCTGTATTTTATTTGTGACCCGCCTTCCGGGTCTGTATCATCCCAGATTGTCAGGTTGCTGTTTTCACCTGTGGTAAAATTTGTGAAATGGGTCACGTTAAAAGTTAAATTCCATGACTGGTAAGATTCTATGATACAGTCACTGCAAATTTCATTATCTCTCATGACAACAGGAATCTCTTCATATGATAGATTGTAAAAAAATAATTTTGCGGACTTGTTTAACCTTGGTTCTGCCGTGGTGTTGACAGAGATAAAATTATCGGAAATGTTTATAACAGAATTCAGGTCCACGCCCCCGCTTAAGTTTACATTCTCAATGAACCTTATTTTCCCGTTATCTACGTTCTCTACTGTAAAGTTTTCTATGTCCGAGACGTTTACCTGGGAAAGATCTGTGGTCTCACCACCAAAATCAGTTGTGAGGATAACATCAACATATCTTGTGTTTGAATTTCCTTCGTTTCCGTCCGTATCCGTGCAGTTTATACTCCAGTTATAGCTCGCTACTGGCAGGTTGCTTAAGGTAAAGTTCATACTCTGCTCTTTTGTTATTGATGAATTAGTCTGGTTTATATTTCCGTTTAGTATGAGACTGCAGTTTGCTATGTCTGAGTCATCGCTTACATTATATTTGAATATAACGTTTCCGTCATTGTCTCCTGAGTCGTCCATCGGTGATTCCAGATAAATTACAGGAATATAGTTTATCGTAAACGAATAGTTTTCCGATACATTCCAGTTGCCTGACGTGTCGTTGTAGTATATTTTCCATGTAACAGTCGTACCCAGAGATAAGGAACTATTCTTCCAGGTGAAGTTACTCCATGTCCATGTATCCACGACGTCTCCCATGTCCTGTGCATATATGTAATCCACTCCGCTCAGGTTCCACCAGACCCTTTCTTCGTAGATGTGACACTGACATGCAAAGTCAGGAGATGATTCTATTTTCAACTGCAAAACTGAGCCTGCCATACAAGAGGATGGTATAGTATCATTATTCGTTGCACTTGGGTCTGTGTAATTGAAAATCTCCTGCCATTGTGAAGAGGAATTAAAGCAGTACCCTAAATTTTCAGTGTCTGCTGGTAATCCACACATACCACCTGTCTTTGTTTCCCATTTTGAATTATTGTGCGCGTATCCCGGTATTGTATAATTCATCCACAGGGTTCCTGACGTGCTCGATAATGTTCGAGCATAGGTATTCCAATCATCGTCAAAGGCTTGTGAAGGATTATAATTAGGGTCGCCGGTGCCACTATCCCACCCTGTGCTATTGGTCCAGTTGGTGGCGTTTTCCTGCATCTCCAAATCGTCGCCGTCATCCGACCCTGTATAGTTCTTTCCTGCTCCGCCGGTTTCATTGGTCCAGAGCCATGCCCAGTCCAATCCTGTGTCATCTTTCCCTTGTGCATAGAGTAATATGGCATCACCTGGTTGTATAACCGAAGCGTTGGAACCCTGGTTCTGCCATAATGGATTTTCATTTTCTTCCTCCGTCCATATTGTTATG
>JAGLWW010000127.1 GCA_023133195.1 Candidatus Aenigmatarchaeota archaeon | reverse complement strand
CCTACACCCTCTTTTCATAATCATCCAGGCAGCCACTGGAGAATCTATTCCTCCGGAGAACAGGACAACCACATTGCCCTGAGTGCCAAGGGGAAGCCCTCCAGGGCATTTTATTTTGTCCTTAAAAAAATAAGCCTTATTCTGTCTGACTTCTATAAAAAGAGTTTTATCGGGGTTTGTAAGGTTTACTTTAGAGCCTATTATTTTAACTATTTTTGCGCCCACTTTTCTTTCTATCATCTGACTTGTAAAAGCGTCGTTTCCCGTCCTCCTGGCCCTCACAGCAAATGTATCATCTTTATTTATGAATCCCTTTGCAAATTTTTCTGAGAAATTGACAAGTTTTTCAATATCAGCTTTTATAATAACTTCCTTGACAGGAGAGATGCTCGTCAGTCCGAATACCCTTTTTAGAACATCGCATGATTCGTCTATTTTTCTGGTTTTTATGAACAGTCTTCCTGGTTCCTTTTTTATTGAGAATTCTATATTCTGAGCTTTCATACCTTTGTTTATGTTGGAAATAAGCTTGTTTTCAAAGAATCTTCTTACATATTCTCCCTTCAGTGCAATTTCACCAAACCTGCATAAAACTTTGTTAAACTTCATACCATCAAGAATAATTGGCCAGTAATAACATTTAAATACATTACTTACTTAATATCGTAAAGGTAGTTGTATGACAGAAGACACCAATAAAAATGAGAATAAGAACGAAGCAAATGCCAATATAACAAACAAAAATGAAGCAAAGAAAGAAAAGAAATACGTAAAAAGTGTTTGGAGGTCTGTTTCAGTTGCGTTTATACTTTTATTTATCGTAACTTCAGCTGTTTTAGCTTCAAGTTCCCTTTCAGGGACAGTTCCCTTTTCCTTTCAATCTACTGAGGCAAAGGCTCCAGACGAAGTGGCACAGACTGCGGTTGACTTCATAAAAGAGAACATGGTCGCTCCTGGAACAGAAGTTTCTGTAAAAGAAGTTTCGGAAGAAAAAGGCTTATATAAAATTGTTTTGGAAGTAAAAAGCGGTACCATGGCTCAGGAAGTAGAGTCATACATAACCAAGGATGGAAAGATATTTTTTCCCCAGGCAATCGATATGGATGAAGTTGAGGCAATGAAGGAAGAGTCCGAAGAGCAAGAAAGTCAGGAACAAGAAACTCAAGATGTTCCGAAGACAGACAAGCCAAAAGTTCATGCTTTTGTGATGAGCTACTGTCCGTACGGACTTCAGTTCATGAAAGCTTACGTTCCTGTAATGGAACTGCTTGGAGAAAAAGCGGATTTAGAACTAAACTTTGTAAACTATGCAATGCACGAAAAAAAAGAGCTTGATGAAAACACAAGGATGTACTGCATACAAAAAGAACAGAATGACAAGCTTACTGATTACCTCAGATGCTTCTTAGAAAAGGATGATTATGAGTCATGTATTGAATCTACAGGAGTAGATAGCGACATGTTAGAGGCATGCATCGCCTCCACAGACGAAGAGTTTAATATAACAGAACTGTACAACGATAAGAGTACATGGTCAGGAGGAAGATTCCCTAAATTCCCTGTAGAAGATGATTTAAATGAAGAGTACGGAGTAAGAGGGTCACCCACGTTTGTGATAAATGATAAAGTTATCAGCGTAAACAGGTCACCAGAGGCAATAAAGGATGTAATATGTTCTGCATTCAACAACCCACCAGAAGAATGCGAAGAGGAATTAAGCGACAAGGCAGAGCAGCCTGGCATTGGTTCTATAGGTGCCGGTAGCGGTGCTTCATCCGGCGGTCAGTGTTAATATCTTATTTCAAAACCAGATAATTTTTCTTCAGATTTCTCTTCTTTTGTTTCTATCTTGTCAACTCTCGCAAAGTCTGGCCCTTCTTTGCACCATTCAATAAATTCTTTGACTCTCTTACCCTCGACCATGATTTCAACACTCCCGTTCTTTTTGTTCATAATCCAGCCCTTAAGTCCGAGTTCAAGGGCCTTTTTCTTGGTATTAGCTCTGAAGAAAACACCCTGCACTCTACCATAAACTTTAATTCTCACTTTCATACAAACTTCAACACTTCAGAAACATCTTTTATTATGTAATCCGCCTTTATTTTTTTCGGTTTGTTTCTGTAATCCAGTCCGTAGAGGGCCAGAGCAGTTTTCATGCCAACCGACTTGGCGCCTTTTATATCCCTTTCCGGATTTTCACCGACAAAAAGTATTTCATCCGGCTTTAGTTTTAATTTTTTTATTGCCATTTCAAACGGTTTTTTGGACGGTTTCTTTTCCCCGGTTTCACTTAAAGTCAA
>JAGLWW010000126.1 GCA_023133195.1 Candidatus Aenigmatarchaeota archaeon | reverse complement strand
TAGTATGGGCCGGGATGGACCTGCTTGGCATGTTTGCTCCCTCGGGAACCGCCAACGCGGCCCATTTGTTCGGCCTCGGCGCCGGCATCGTGGCCGGTTTCATTCTTAGGGGCGACTTCCGTTTGCCAAAAAGGAGGAACGACCCACTGAGTGAAAGCGACAGAAAAAGAATAGAAACATACTTTGACAGACTTGAGGAATTCTGAAGCAGTTAACTTTATATAAGTTATTACTTTATAGTAACATATTAGGTGTGTCATATGAAGTATTTTATAGCCGGAGATTTTCACGGCTCAAATTTGGAAGGTTTGGAATTTGAAATAGAAAAAATAGACCCTGACGTAGCTATTTTTACTGGAGATTATGACCAGGTAAAAACAATTCATCAGGCAAGGGCAATCCAAAAAGACCTGAAGAGGAAAGGAAAGAAAGTCGTAAATGTTCCGGGAAACCACGACGAAGCGATTCTAAATGATATGTCTATCTGGTCAGGCACTCTGAGAAGGCAGGGTAAAACCAGTGAAGAGCTTCACGAAGAGCTTATGCAAGACAAAGAAGCCAAAGACTTTATTGACGGATTAGTGAACTCTAAAATTCCGGGATACACAAACAACAGGGTAAGGATTCATCTGGATGAAGAACAGTTTGGAGATTTATACCAGACAATTGTCATTCATGGCGGTTATGATGGCAGTTTAAGAAGCTGGCCAAACTGCCCTGAAGAAATTAAGAATCTTTGGGTACGTCTAAACAATCAATTTGACCATAAGAAAAACTTCGATGTTATGGAAAGTAAAGAGTATAAAGTCATGCTTAGGGGACATGATCATGAACCATCCTATACCTACAATGACCCGAAAAAAGGCATAGTTACTTACGAACCGAAGGGAGAGGGTGACTTTTACAGGTTATTTGAACATAGACAACACACAATAACACCAGGAGCTTTCTTTGACGGCTGGTTTGCCTTGATTGATACCAAACGTCCAGGAGAAAAGGTTCCTACGGTAGAATACAGAAAGATGCCTCACGTCAAGACTTTCTAAACCTTTTTTATTTCTGTTCCTTCTCTTTATTATTATGCCTGAAGCTCAGAAAGTTCTTAAGACGGACAGAATCGTTATAATAGCCGACAACAGGGAGTTTGCCTCCAAGGTTGTGAAGGAACTGGCCCGGCTGGATTGCATCGTGAAGCCGAAGCAGCTTGAAGTCGGCGATTATATTTTGAGCGAAAGGGTATGCGCGGAAAGGAAAACGAGCGCAGACTTTCTTGGTTCCATAATAGACCAGAGGATTTTCAAGCAGCTCAAGGACTTAAAGGAATCATTTGAAAGGCCCATACTTGTGATAGAAGGACACAACCTCTATACGCAGAGGAACGTTCATCCCAACGCCATCAGGGGGGCACTTGCCTCCATAGCCATTGACTATGCCATCCCAATATTGTGGACTGAAGAACCGGGGGAAACCGCAGCGATACTTTACTGGATAGCCAGAAGGGAGCAGATTGACGAGGAGAGAAGCCTTTCAATCCGCGGACAGAGAAGAACCATGACACAAAAGGAGCAGCAGGAGTTTCTTGTGGCCGGCCTGCCTGGAATAAATACAAAAATAAGCCGTCGCCTTTTGGAGAAGTTCAAGACTCCGGAAAAGGTTTTCCGTGCCTCGGAAAAAAGGCTCAAGAAGGTGGAAGGAATTGGGGAAATAATGGCAAAGAATCTCAGGAAAGTGCTTACCGATAAGTATGAATAGGGTTTAAGTAATTGTTTCTTTAATAATAATTATGGTGGAATTACCTCAGGACTTAATGCATCATATTGACGGGATGCCTCTTCCGGAAAATGGTTCGACCCCGGAAATTGAAATTTTGGAGACTATATGGAACCACAAATTAACCAGTCCAGTGATTTATCTGGGTGAAAAATCTGAAGAATTCATGAAAATATGGGATTATTATGCACGGGAATTAAAAGAACGAGGCCTGCTGAAAAGCCATTGTGTATATAATATAACAAGAGAGGGTAAACTGCACGCCATTCACGCCAACGTCACTCCAGAAATCCATGTCCCAAAAGGAACGGAAAAAGAAAAATTTATTTATTCAATCCAACAAGATATTTACAAATGGGAACTGAATGAAATTAGATAAGGTTTTATTGTTTTTTCTCCAAATATTTATAAACTAGAATAAATTGTACTCATAATTATGTTATACGACGAATATATTCCTATATGGCAAGAATGGCAAGAAGAAGGTCTATCTCTTGGAGAGATAAGTGAAAAACACAAAAATGAATTTGGGACAAACCCCTCAAAATC
>JAGLWW010000125.1 GCA_023133195.1 Candidatus Aenigmatarchaeota archaeon | reverse complement strand
AGAAAATCCCGGCAAGATTTTTTATCCAGTTGGGTCTCTTTGTGAAGGGATGAAAAGGATAAACTTGGAAAAGGTAAAATATTCTCTGGAAAATATGGAATACAAGGTCAGGGTTCCCGAAGACATAAGAATCAGGGCTAAAAAAGCTCTAGATAGAATGCTTGAAGTGACGTAAATGAAAGGAGCTTACATTCTTCTGATAGAAAACAGGAAGGATTCCAAGATAAGAATCGGAACACTCGGTAAGCTCTTTTTTCAAAAGGGTCTCTATGCCTATGTGGGCTCGGCCATGAACGGCCTTGAGGCAAGAATAAACCGGCACTTACGT
This sequence comes from Candidatus Aenigmatarchaeota archaeon, assembly GCA_023133195.1. Classification (GTDB taxonomy): domain Archaea; phylum Aenigmatarchaeota; class Aenigmatarchaeia; order PWEA01; family JAGHBM01; genus JAGLWW01. The sequence goes on along the minus strand of JAGLWW010000125.1, from coordinate 1,997 downwards.
GCGGAAAAAAAGACACACTGGCACATAGATTATTTTCTCAAAAACAAAAACGTGAAAATAAAACAAGTCTATTACAAAGAATCAAGCAGGAAAGAAGAATGTAATATAGCCAAAAAAATTTCGGAATATGGCAAATCTGTTAAGGGTTTCGGTTGTTCTGACTGCAAGTGCGAGAGCCATCTGTTCAGAATAAAAAACTTTAACCCACGAACTTGGGCCTCTTGGAAAGCAATCTCGGTAAAGGCAGGGGTTTGAAAGGATAGTCCTTCGTTTCCTTCTTGATTTTCTTTACCAGTTCCTCTTTTTTCATGTTTTCCACCTTGCCAGTCTCGCGGAAACGCACTGCAAGCTTGCCTGATTCTTTTTCCCTCTCACCAACAACTACGATCATGGGGACCCATTCCACCTCGGAATCCCTGATTTTCTTCTGGACGCTTTCTGTCCTATCATCCACATCCACTCTTATATTTTCCTTTTTCAAATCTTCGGCAATCTTCTCACAGTATTCTATGAAAGAGTCGTTTACTGGACAAAGTCTTACCTGTGTAGGAGACAACCAGAGTGGAAATACAGGATTCTTTTTTTCTTCTGATTCCATATATGCCTTTTCCAGCAAGGCGTAAATCACTCTCTCTATTGCTCCCGAGGGAGACAAATGAAGTATTATCGGATGTTTTTCCTTGTTGTCCTTGTCTGTAAACTTTATGTCATAAGTCTTCCCGTTTTCCACGTCTATCTGATCAGTCGTCAAACAGGCTGACTTATCCAAAGCATCAATGAAGTTCCATTCATATTTCAGGACAAAGTAAAAGAATTTCTCCTCCCAGAGTTCTATTAATGCAGGTTTTCCCCATTTCTTAACCATCTCTTTCACAAAGTCCTTGTTCTCTTCGTAAAAATCTTTTACAATTCTTAATGCAAGTTCTAAATCCTCTCTCAAATCAAATCCTTCCTGAATTTTTTTTGAGAGTTCAAATCTTCTTAACATCTCTTCTTTGGCTTGTTTCATGTCCTTGCAGATAGAATGGCAATCAGGCATGGTGAAAGTTCTAAGTCTTCTCAGACCAGCAAGCTCACCTCTTTGCTCTACCCTAAAACTATATTTGGTCATTTCATAAAGGTTGATTGGAAGGTTCTTATATGATATGTTTGAATTATGTAAAATAAGGAATTGACCGAAGCATGCTGCAAATCTGAGGAACAATTTTTTGTTTGGGCTTCTTATTGTATACTGCCTTGCTGGGAACCTGTTAAGATAGTTTTTGAGGCATGGGTGCTCGTAGTCGTACATTATAGGAGTTTCTACTTCCATTGCACCACTTTCTACCATATTATTTGTTACGTAATCTTCTATGAGCGACTTAACTAATCTTCCTTTGGGAAAGAATCTGAAATTTCCGGGGTCACTCCCTTCTTCGTAGTCAGCGAGTTCCATTTTCCTCATGAGTTTTATGTGAGGCGGCTCCTTTTCAACTTTTCTAATCTTTGATATCTCGTAATTGACCATCTTTTCAAATCTCGGATATTTGGAAAAATCAAAGCCTTCTATCTTCTTTCCAATCTTTAGCTTGTTTTCCTTCCCGTCAGGTCCTAGGACTATCCATTCTGATTTTAATTCTTTTTCTTTTTTTACAGCTTCTGAAATTTCCTCTCTTTTTGCCCCAATTTCTCTGCTCAGTTCCGACAATGGATGGCCCTTTACGGAAATCTCGAAGGCTTTGTACCATCCGAACGGCATTTTTTGTACCTTATAATCCTTCAATCCTTCTGTTATGCCATTCAGAACTTCCTTAGCCACTCCGGGTGACGAAGGTTCCGTGGTGAGATGAACGTAAGGATAAATTACGATTTCCTTTGCCTTGACTTGGTTGTAAACGTCTAAAATTTCCTTTATACCGTTTTTTACTACAGCTTTTGGATTTTTTTCATCTCCTTTTTCAACCGCAGTAAAAACTACCAGAGTCTCCTTTGATTGGAATTCCTTTTCCTTTATCTCG
>JAGLWW010000124.1 GCA_023133195.1 Candidatus Aenigmatarchaeota archaeon | reverse complement strand
TTTTCTGACACAGAAAAATGCCTGAGAACTAGCGTTCTCATATCTTTAACAAAAAGTTAAAGATGCATGAAAATTAGAAATTTTCATATTACTTAAACAAGTTTAAGTGATGTATGAAAACTGAAACAAAGCTGATTCTAATAAAATCAAATAAAAAATAAAATTTAAGCAGTTACTTTCCAAGTTCCACTGGAATTTGTTAATTCTGATTTAACTCCGGAACAAGAAGTGGTAGTTACCTGGACTTTTGTTGCCGCTCCACTAGGCATCTTGGTGCAAGAACTGTTTGTCATAGATATCGTCTCTCCTTTGTTTACACTTGTTGTGGAAGGCAAACATGTCCCTGCATAGGTTGAATTGAATATGATTACCTTTAATCCGGACAAGTCCTCGCTTCCTGTATTTGAAACCACCAGACTGAAACTCTGTCCAGTAGTATTTATATCAACAGTATCGTCATCAAGTTCCAGTGTTGCAACTGAACAGTCGATTATCGTCTTTGCCTTGGACTCAACTCCTGCCGCTTGTTCCTTTGTAAACCCTGTAAAGAACGTGGATGCTATTCCTGCAACTGCTATCACAAAAGCTATCAAGATTACCGCAGCTATGAGCGGTGAAATTCCTTTCTTTCCTAACATAATCTTTACCTCGGGGGTGTTAACCTATTTAACTTTCTCAAACGTTATATATAAAAGTTTAGGTGGATTTTAACATTTATTTTCCTTAAATTTAAATACTGATAGGTATTTTCCATGGAAGAAAAAGATATTGTAAAGATGGCTTCAACGGAGTCAAACTGGGAAGAAATCTTGGAGTATATAATAACAGAAGAGGGAATGGACCCGTGGGATATAAATATTGTGAAACTGGCAAATGCCCTCGTGGATTACATTTCAAAGATGGAAATACTGGACTTCAAGGTTCCGTCAAGAATCATAATCATATCGGCAATACTACTCAGGATGAAAGTTGTGTTGCTGCTGGAAGAACAGGAGAAGAAAGAGGAAGAAGAAAAGAAAGATGAGGAAGGGCTCATAGACCTGTCAAAAGTCCCTGACCTAGAGACGCCGATAAAAAGAATATCCAGAAGAAAAGTCACCCTTGAGGAACTGGTCTCCGCACTGAGCAAGGCTTTCAAGACAAAAGAAATAAGAGAGACAAAACAAATCAGGGCCAGAAGAAGGGTGGAAGAACTCATAGAGGATGAAGAAGATATAGAAGAAAGAATAGAAAAACTTTATCAACAGATAAACGGAATACTTGATGAGCTAAAGGGAGGTGAAATGACTTTTGACAAACTGGTACCAAAATGGGAAAGGGATATAATCGTGAACAAGTTCCTGCCCCTTCTGCACCTCATCCAGACCGGAAAAATATCGTGTGAACAGAAAGAAATTTTTAAGGATATATACATAAAACTAAAGGGAGATACTGATGAATGAAAAGAAGGCGTTACTGGAGGCAGCACTATTCATATCAGACAAACCGCTTTCAATTCACGAATTGCATAAAATAACAAATCTTTCTGAATCTATCATACTAAGACTTTTAAAAGAAATAAGCTCCGAGCTCAACCAAGAACATAGGGGGGTAGAGCTTCTTTCCATAGACAATAATTATCATCTCAAGGTCAAAGAGAAATATCTTGAACACGTTTCTCATTTAACCCCCTATGCCGACCTTTCCCGTGCCATGCTTAAGGTCCTTTCTCTGGCTGTCTACAAAAAGGGAATAACCCAGAGTGAAATAGTGAAAACTATAGGCAACCGTTCATATGACTACGTGAAGGACCTGGAACTCAGGGGACTGATAAAGACTGAGAAAATAGGAAGAACTAAGATGCTGATTCTGACAGATGAGTTCATGAGATATTTTGGCGTGAGCAGCAGGCAGGAACTGCTTGACAGGTTCAGGATGAAGACAGGAAGGAAAGAACTAAAAGACATATACCTTCCAGACTTTGCCGCATTCTTTGAAAAGTTTGACAAAAAGAGGAGCTAAAATGGAAACATTTGGAAAGCAGGATTTTACCAACCTTATTGATGGTTTCGGTGAATCAAAATTCTTTTATGTCAGCCCGCAGGATTTCCCTGATTTCTCCGAGAATTTTTCAGAGGAAGTCCAAGAAGTGGCCTATAAAATAGGAAAAAGCGAAACTGGTGCTGTTCTTGTAGAAAATGAAAAAAAAATTCTTATAATACCACCGTTCCCCATGGAAAAAACTTTCTCCGGAGACAAAGATTACTTAATAGAACAGATGGAGAAAAAATTCAATTTGGGAATAATACTCTTGAGACTTGGTGAATACTCATTTGGTGTGTTTGAAGGGAACGAACTGAAAATACATAAGACAGGAACACAATTTGTGGGGGGAAAAACCAAGGCCGGGGGCCAGAGTGCCGCGAGGTTT
>JAGLWW010000123.1 GCA_023133195.1 Candidatus Aenigmatarchaeota archaeon | reverse complement strand
CATCATGAACTCTACTCTTTTCTAATTTGTCGTCAAAAGCAGCGCCACCTTCAGTGATGTAAATAGGGATACCCTTGTAATCTTTCTTTAGTCTTAATAAAAGGTCATATAATCCCTGGTGATATATTTCCCAGCCCATTGCATCATATTCGGCACCCTTTGGGTTAATTCTTTTGAAGCCAAAAACGTTATTTTCATCTCTTTCTACCATATATCTGTAATAATAGTTAACACCCATAAAATCTAGTGGTGTACTTGTTATTTCTAAGTCACCTTTCTTGATTACTGGCACGCCCCACTTCTGCTGAAATTTTTTAAATAATTCTTTTGGGTAAGCTCCCTTTAATATGGGATCTGAAAACCATCCGTTTCTGAAATTATCGGCCATTTTAGCAGCGTGTTCATCCTCTTTTCTCTTAGGATAGATGGGAACAAAACTTAGTCCGATACCTATTTCCCCATCCAAATTCATTTCTCTGTAAGCATTAACCGCTTTACCATGTGAAACGAGAATATTGTGCATAACCTGAATTGCCTGTTTCATGTCTCTGATTCCCGGAGCATCATGGCCACGTATATAACCGCCGTTAACTATGGAAAAGGGCTCGTTAATTGTCATCCATTTCTTAACGGAATTTAGTTCTTTGAAAATAAATTTTGCATAATTTTCAAAATGTTCTGTTATATCTCTGTTAACCCAGCCATCCTTTTCCTGAAGGGCCTGAGGCAAATCAAAGTGATACAAGCAAGCCATTGGTTTAATGCCAGCCTCCAGTAATTTTTTGACTAGTCTCTTGTAGAAATCCAGTCCTTTTTTGTTTGGTTTGCCAGAACCCTTTGGAAAAATTCTGGGCCATGATATGGAAAACCTATATGCCTTTAACCCGAGTTCTTTCATTATTTCTATGTCCTTTTCATATCTGTGGTAATGGTCGCAGGCCACATCACCCGTGTCTCCGTTAAGAATGTTGCCGGGCTTATGACAGAATCGGTCCCAAATGGATTCTCCCTTGCCATCCTCGTTCCATGCTCCTTCTGTCTGGTACGCAGAGGCATCAGCCCCCCATTCAAATCCCTTTGGAAACTTGTATTTTGTTTTCATTAAATCACTTCCTTGCCAGAAGATAGGCCCCTCCCAAAATACAGGCCGCGCCTATCCACTGAATATATGACAAAACTTCTCCCAAAAATATAAAAGCAAAAACTGCTGTAAATATAGCGCTTAATAAGAAAAATATTGTTGCCTTTGATGCTCCTGCTAACTCTATTCCTTTGTATAATAAGAAAATAGAACTAGTACCAAATATTGCACCTATCAAAATCCAGAAAGGTTGTATGAACAAAGGTGTAAATGATGCATAACCCAAAGGTACAATAAATCCTATTAAAAGTAAGTTTCCAATAAGTATTCTTAAAGATGATATTACGTTAGGGCTGACATCTTTCATTATTTGTTTGGCCAAACTGTTTGTGAAACCAATTATGATTGCCAATATAATAATCAGAATGTCTCCAAGATTGGGTGTGATTAAGGTTCCGTTGGTTGTTAATAAAAATACACCAGATATCACTATCATAAATGCAATAAAATCTTTCCTTTTTAATTTTTCTCCTAACATGAAATAGGCAAAAGGTAAGACTGTTAAACCTGTTAACTTAATTAAAAAAGATAAATTAGTTGCAGTGGTGAGAGATTGACCGATAAAAATCAAAATATTTCCGATAGATGTTGCCAAAAATGTTATTAATAAAATTTTAAACCAATTCTTTCTGGATATCTCCTTAACCTTAGATAAATTTATCAAAAGATATGAAATACCAAAAATCATTATAAAAATTGCTGATGATACTATAAGAGAAAGAGGTTCTATACCAAGATTAAGTAAGAATTTCGTTATTATAGGAAAAGAACCGTAAAAAATTGAAGCTAAAGTCAAGTAAAAAATCGCTTGTTTGTTCATTTAAATCCCTTTGACACCAATGATATTTTATTGGTTCTCAAGTTTTTTAAAGTCTTCCAGAAGGATTTCTTTCTTGTTGGAATTGTATACGGCCACGGCCGGATGGAAGAGAGGTATTATCTTTATGCTACCCATGATTGTGTTTATTTGAAAAGTTTCTCCGTGAACAGCACTTATGCTTTTCTTTTCCAAACCAAACTTCTCAAAGATAAAAGAAGTTGCAAAGTTACCAAGGGTGGCAATTATTTTCGGCTGGATTATTTTAATCTGTAAATCCAAAAAGGGGGTGCAGGCTTTTATTTCTTCTGTCATGGGATTCCTGTTTTCCGGCGGCCTGCATTTAACTATATTTGCTATGTAAACATCTTCTCTTTTCAGTTCTATTGATTCAAGCAGCTCGTCCAGAATACCGCCAGACCTGCCGACAAACGGCCTTCCCTTCATGTCTTCCCAGTATCC
>JAGLWW010000122.1 GCA_023133195.1 Candidatus Aenigmatarchaeota archaeon | reverse complement strand
TAGAAAGTAATGATTTTGAGCATGAAGGGAATGTACCGACTAAGTTCACCTGCGACGGAACGGATGTCTCACCGCACCTTGCCTGGAGCGATGTTCCGGAAGGGACAAAGAGTTTTGCCTTAATCGTGGATGACCCTGACGCGCCCATGGGTATATGGGTACACTGGTTAGTTTGCGACATCTCTCCTGATACAAGAGATATTTCGGAGGACAGCATTCCATTAGGAGCAAAACAGGTAACAAACGACTTTGGTAATGAGGATTATGGGGGACCCTGCCCGCCTAGTGGTGTCCATCGCTATTTTTTCAAGCTCTTTGCCTTGGACGTGGAGAAACACAAAATCGCTGAAGCAATCCTGATGGGCAGGTATGGAAGATAATCAAACAATTTCATCGTTTTCCGAATTCCACGGAGGCTCGACTATACAAATAAATTCCAAATCATTGTCCGCCGTATTTTTAATGTGCTGGACAGAATTGGGAGGTATGTAAATCGCACACCACTCCCTAACTTCCTTTGATTCTTCGTTTACATACATCATTCCCTGCCCCCTGAGAATGTAATAGACCTCTGTTGCCTCTAGCTTGTGAGCTATGGTTTCGTCTCCTGGTTTTATTTTTGCATACGCAACGCTGAATCCTAAATCAATGGGATCATTTTTAGGGTGAAGAATTTCCCTTAATTTAGCCTTGTCTAAAGAAACAAATTCTTTACATTCTTCCTTGTCTTTTACAAACACTTTATCACCAAAAAAAGTTATTAAAGATTTTGTATTTTGAAACTCTTATAGTTCACATTTAAAAATTTAGTTATGAAAATAGGCTTGATAAGCGGGTATTCATTAAAAAAGCACTGGAAGACAGCAAAAATCTTTCAGAAAAAACTGCCAAAATAATCAAGGAGTTTGTAGAAAAGCTGTAATATGGAGGAGGGGTTGGGATACTCAGAACCTTTTCAACTTTTTACTTGAACTTTTTCTGAAAAAGCTCAGTTGAACCCAATTGGTCCGCTTTCCGGATTATGATCTGCAGGCTCGCCTCCCTCAAGTCAAACTTAAGGAATCGGACGCATGACCGTTCTGCCACCCCTCCATAGGTAAAATATGATATATTAATTTATATAACTGTTTTCGGTTTAATTTATGCACCGCCTCCATCATACGTAATATCATATCCTTCCTGTTCCACTGTTTTTACTATGTTTTGGGAAACTTTTCCATTTTTAATATCTTGTAAAGTTTTATCTGTACTTTTTTCGTCCATAAGTAATGCCTTACCCCACATGTAGGGACCAGGCAATACCTCGATTTCATTAGGATATTTAGTGTCATTTTTCGGACGAATTATTATATATTTCCCTATGAACTCTTCATCTTCATGCAGAGGAATTTGATGAAGCCGATTTTTATTGAAAATTTTAATATCTTCATCTTTAATCTCATAAAATCCTTCACTCATTTTTATCACCTCCATTTATTTTATAAAATTTAACCCTAGCATCCCTGAGAGAACTGATATCCTTCAACACTCCCAGATTTCTGAGTTTAGAAATAGCAAACCTAAAGGTACGTGGAGGAAGGGAAGTTTCTTTTAGAATTTGTTTTTGTGTCTTGGGCTCATTCTTAAGACTATTCAAAACCAGTTCAACACTTTTTGGTAAAGCAAAGTCGTTCACCCATTTATTTCACCTTGTTCCAGTATTGGATTTACTACATATATAAAAACACATTATAGTGGCAACTTCTGCTGAAACATTTAAATATTCATTTCTGGAAGTAATATTATGGAGTCAAAGCCTTTCTTTTTATGGGTATTGGGAGCTGCATTGATAATGTTTGGCGCGCTCATAGCCGGGCAGGCAAGGCCTGACGTGCTGGGTGCGACCACGACTTCTTTCGGGATAGCGTTGTTAGTCTCGTTTATATTCATACTTCTGGGAGGATTGTTCTGGATAACAGTAGCTGGAGTAATACACAAATAAGAAACGAAAACTATTCCAAAACTTCTAACTTTCTTACTTCAAATCTTATCACAGGATAAATTTTGCTTACTTCCTTTCTTGTGGTTTTCTGGAGTTCATCGTGAAGAATCGAGTTAATTATCTCGTCAAAATTCATGTTTTTGACTCTCTTTTCAATTATCTCGTAAACTTTCTTTCCAATTTCCTTCTTTATTGATGTTTTGGTCTTTCTTAAGGATATCCCTATGGTCTTTATAATAATTTTTCTTTTGTCTTTGGTCTCGCCTTCTATCCTGTTGTCTATTCTCATGGTTCTCTTTCTGACCATCTGGGCTATGTAGTCTCTCTGGCACTCATGACCCACATACTTCATCCTTATTTTTCCCTCTTCAACCTTGTCTGCCTTTAACTTTATTTTTATGTAGTATTTTGAAGGATGACTGTCCAACTGAGTGTAATTTATAATCA
>JAGLWW010000121.1 GCA_023133195.1 Candidatus Aenigmatarchaeota archaeon | reverse complement strand
CAAAGCTAAAGAACGAGAACACGAACTGGATTATCACGGAAGGTTTGCGAAAAATAAGGGAAGTGCACCCCAGAAAAGTGAATAAAATCCTGAAATCGCTTGAAGAAAAGAAAGTTAAATAATTTATTTCTTGCGTTTCCTTTTTTTAGCCTTTTTTCTTATAACTTTTGATTTTGCATAAACAAGGAAGTAATACATTACTGATCCTACTATGCAGAGGAACATCATGACCAGAACCCAGGCCACCTTGTCTTCAAAGTTCTTCCTCTCTAAGAGGTCTATCAGCATCCATAACCAGAATATTGTAGTCAGTAAAAACAGCATGAAAATTGATGTACAAAACCATATTGCAATCAAAGGGATCATAATTAATTTATCTTGATTTCTGTATATAAAGATTTAGCGACCAATTGTAATGGTGAAAAATGAATGAAACTGACGTTTCATATTTTTTCACAAACGTAAATGAGAGTGAAAAAATGGAACCAATAAAGGATATTGACCTGAACAGGAACTGGAATGAACTGGCCGGACAGATGAAGGACTCAGGCGGATTTGTGGCCAAGAAGGTCGGGGTAGGTGTGGATATACTTGAGAAAATGGTAAGCGATAAGGACTGTGTTAAGTTTCTTTCTTTTCCTGCCTGTATAGTGGCCACGGGCACAAGAGGGATAGTAAAGGATTTGGTAAAGAACAAACTGGTTGATGTCATTATAACCACGTGCGGAACCCTGGACCACGACCTGGCCCGCATCTGGTCTGATTATTACCATGGTTATTTTGAGGCTGACGACAGGGAGTTGCACAGAAAACAGATAAACAGGGAAGGAAACATCTTCATACCAAACAAAAGTTACGGAGTAATTCTTGAGGAAAAGATGCAGCCGATTCTGAAAAAAATTTATGAAGAAGGGAAGGACTGGTCAACCATGGAACTGGTTTGGAAGTTCGGGGAGGCAATAAAAGATGAAAAGGGAGTCGAGGATTCCATCATCTACTGGGCATGGAAAAACCATATTCCTATATTCATACCCGGGCCCACTGACGGCGCGTTCGGTTCCCAGATATGGATGTTCTGGCAGGACGGACACAAGGACTTCAATATTAACGTACTCAAGGATGAGCAGGAACTTTCCAGAATTGTTTTTGATGCCAAGAAGACAGGAGCCCTTATGCTAGGAGGTGGTATTTCAAAGCATCATACTATTTGGTGGAACCAGTTCAGGGATGGGCTGAATTATGCAGTTTACATCACGACAGCACCGGAATGGGACGGCTCCCTCTCCGGAGCAAGAGTCAGGGAAGCTGTTTCCTGGGGCAAGGTAAGAGAAGATGCAAAATTCGTGACCATAGAAGGCGACGCAACCGTTTTGCTTCCTTTTATGATAAAGAGTCTCATGGAAAGGATTTAAAAGATTTTTTCAAGTATTTTCCTGAGTTCCATAGAAAATTTTGTTGACATAAGTTTTTCAGGGTCTCCTATTGCCTTTTCCAAGTCCATGTCAAATTTTATGCTCCCCAAGAAGTCCTTCTCAAACTCGTCCTTCGTGGAATCGGAAATTTTCATGTTCTCTATCACACCGATAAGAGGTATTTTAAAATCTTCCAGTAGTTTTATAAATTTTTTTACGGTCCCGAGAGAAACTCTTGAAGGCGTGGTAACTACAAGAAACTCTATTCTCTTAAAAAGACGAATGGAATCAAGAACTGCTTCCCCCATTCCGGGAGGCATATCTATTATCAAAACGTCGAGCGATTCCCATCTCGTGATGCAAAGGATTTCTTTTATTATGTTGGATATGTCTGCTCCCCTCAATGGAGAGGGATTTTCTCCGGCATAGTAAATCAAGGAAAGAAATTTTATACCGTAGACTTCAGGAGGTGTTATTCCCCTGTCTTCTTTGGGCTGAAATTGCGGTTGAGTATACTTTATACCCAGTATGAGGTGGTCTGAGGGACCGGAAAAATCCAAATCAAGCAGCCCGACTTTGTAACCCATGCCTGAAAGGCTCAGAGCCATCAAGGAGGAAGTAAGGCTCTTTCCTACCCCTCCTTTCCCGCCTGAAACGGCAATAATCCTCTTTACATTTTTAAGTCTCTCCTCTATAACACTGGTTCTCGGGTCCATTTAATTAATCACCTTTTATTGAATCCAGCCAAACTCCTCTTCCGCTTATTATCTTGAAGTCGGGGCTTCCGCACTTCGGACATTTAATGTAATTATGGGCTACCTCGGGGATGAAATGAATTGATTCCTTTTCCTGCTCATCTAATTTTTCCGGTTCAAAAGACCACATCTCACTGCAGATATTGCACTTCAACAAGGATTTCTTTCTTTTCAGCTTTATTTTAAAGATAATGCCCATTGCATTCATAATTTCCTTAAGGGCAAAGTCAAATACTTCCTCGTCTATCTGCTGAAGTTCGCCCAAAGCAACGGTTATTTC
>JAGLWW010000120.1 GCA_023133195.1 Candidatus Aenigmatarchaeota archaeon | reverse complement strand
TCTTTTCGCTGTAGGTTCGTCTATATCTTCAAAGAATGTATTTGCTTCTCCCTTTGCGCCCCCGGCTATATTTATGAGATAATCCAAATAACAATGTTCTTTTTTTATATCATGAAAAACTTCCATAACTTCCACAGAAGAGCAAACATCCATATGATAATATTGTGCCTTTCCTCCATCTCTATTTATTTCATCCACAAGTTTCTGGCCTTTTTTATCATTGATGTCTGTAACCAAGACTTCTATGCCTTTTTTTGCAAAATATTTGGATGTAGCACTTCCTATGCTTCCAGCTGCACCTGTAATAAGTGATTTTTTATCTTCCATGATACTAAATAATACTCAAAAAGGATTTAAGTGTGATTAAAGGGGTTTAGAACAAAATACAACTACTTGCAGCTAGTCCTTGATTATCTTGACGCTCTTTATTTCCTGTTTGGTTACTTTGTCCACTTCAATTGTTACCTTTTTTAATTTTATTTTTTCTCCTTTCTTCGGAATTCTCTGGAGTCTGTGCTCAATGAAACCCGCGATTGTGTTGAAATGTTCTTTTTTCAGGCCTAAGTGAAGTTTTTTGTTTATCTCTTCAATTGTTGCCCTTGCATCAACTCTTATCAGCCTGTCACTCACCTTTTTTATGTAAATACTTTCTCTCTCACTTTTGTCAAAAATGTCACCCACTATTTCCTCCAGTATGTCTTCCACGGTCACTAAGCCCGATACTTCTCCGTACTCATTCACTATCATGGCCATAGGAACGTCTTTGCCCTCAAATTCCGTTAGCAGTTCGTCTATTTCTTTGGATTCGGGAACAAAATAAATCTTTCTTATAATGTTTTTTACTTTTACGCCAAGTCTTTTGTTTTTGACATACTTCAGAACATCGTCCACATCTATTATACCTATAATTTTTTCCTTGCCACCGAGATAAACCGGGTATCTGGAATAAGGAAGTTTAACAATAGAATCAATGACTTCTTTCAGTTTTCTGTTTCCGTCTATCATATGAATTTTTGCCTTCGGGGTCATTACGTTCGTGACCTTAATCTCTTCAAACTCCAATATATTATGCATCATCTCGGCAACTTCCCTGCTCAACAACCCTTCTTCTCTTCCCATCGTGACTATGGTCCTTAGCTCTTCTTCTGAAAGTTTTTTCTCTTTCTTTGAGCCCAGCAATTTTGACATGAGGCGGGATATGGCCTCGAAAAATAATACAAAAGGATACAAAATATAGGACAAAATTTCTATTGGTCTTGCCATGTAAAGCGATACCCTTACCGCATTCTGGGTTGAAAAAGTCTTCGGAGTTATCTCCCCAAAAACCAGAATGAAAAATGTCACAATACCAGTTGCAATCCCTACACCAGCCGAACCAAACATATCAGTGAAAACGACTGTTGCGAGTGATGCTGCACTAATGTTTGCTAGATTGTTTCCGATTAAAATCGTGATTAATAATTTATGAGGATTCTGTTTTATTCTGTAAAGGACGTCAGAGCCTTTCTTTTTCTGTTTCACCATGGACCTGACTTTTATCATGTTCACAGACATCAAAGCCGTTTCTGTTCCGGAAAAAATAGCGGAAAGTATAACCAAAATGGCCAGAACAACAATGTAAAGCCACAACATTCTAATCCCAGTTATTAACTTCGCGGGGTTTTATATAAAATTTGAATTCCGCAAAATGAAAGAACTATTGATGTATATTTGACAAAATAAATTCCACTCTGTCATTAACAGATACTTTTGGTATAGTGAGTATATTGTAGTCCAAGTCTTTATAGACATCATATATCTTATCGCTGATATCTACTGCCTCATCAAAGGTTTCCTTTCTTTCAGAGTCTTTCTTAAACAATTCCCTCCAAGGTGGCGCAAAAAACACCGTATCTTGGTATCTATATTTCTTTCCAAGTCTGTAATACTTATCTGGCACTTCTATCCCATAATTAATAAGATATCCGATTAAATCTGGTATTCCCCTGTCAGAAAAGCATATTTTTCCCTCAGGAATGTCTTCATATTGCTCAATCCTCTTCTGAAGAATTAATTCGTGAAATTTCAGTCTGTTAATACAAGGGAGAATTTTCCCACCTTTCTTTTTCTGCTCCTTTATAATGTCTCTTGCAAATTCATTATTACATAAAAAACCTTTCTTTTCTAGAGCGTGTATAATGGTGGATTTACCTGAGCCAGGCCCTCCTGTTATCACATATATGGTTTTTCTGCTAAATCCCATAATAATGAATAACTTAAAATAAACTATAAATAGAAAAGATTGTAAATACAGATACGGAGGTGTTATGATGGGTGATTTGCCTTTAGCTCCCATTGAAAGGATATTAAAGAAAGCAGGAGCCAGTAGAGTCAGTAAAGAAGCATGCGAGGAGTTTGCAGGGGTTATAGAAGAAATTTCTTTTGAATTGGCTGCCGAGACAGCTTCCCT
>JAGLWW010000012.1 GCA_023133195.1 Candidatus Aenigmatarchaeota archaeon | reverse complement strand
GAGAAGTTGAATAGCGGAGAGTGGATTCTTACCACTGCCGATATTGACACAGAGATAGGAGGATTGGACATAGACTTGGATACAACTCTCCATCAGGTGAACTTCACTACCATAGATCTTCTGGGAACTAAGAAGATGATGACCGCTTTTGCAGCAGAGATAGTTATAGCAAGAAACGGTAACAATGTAAGGGTAACCATCTACGATGGTGATGGAACCAACAACGATTACATAGATTTCATTAGTGACACTGTAGCCAACCCAAGCATAAATATTGATGACGGCGACATAACTATGCAGACTTACGAAGATGACTCTGACAAGAGAGTAGGTATTGACAATGCTGGCTGGGGTATTCTATACGAAAATTCTGATACAACCGAAGACACAAAAGTGACGGCAGAATATCCAAAGGAAAAAGCCATAATCGATGCTTACATACTTGAGTCTACTGGAACCATAAGCGGAGTTAGTGATGTAGGAAGAACCGGTGTAATAAAGAGCAACATAGCAGTTGTTGACACTGACGTGACTTCAACTCAGAAGTCCAACTATCACTTAATATTAGGTGGTGGTTCAGCTGTTAACAAATTAACTGCAGAAGCTCTTGGTTTGGATTACCCAACTTACGGCGCAGACTCTGGAATTCCTGAAGACGGATACATGATACAGTTGATAGAAGATGCATTCGTTGAAGGACAGGATGTTCTCGTAATAGCTGGTTGGGAATCAGCACAAACCACAGAAGCCATGTCAAAAGTACAGGCTAACATGGCTGATGTAGATGACACTGTGTATTACTACCCAGCAGCACCCGAAACGACACCCGAATGCACTGAAGACGCAGATTGTGAAGAAGGCGAAACGTGTGTAGACGGTGTATGTACGTAAGCCTAATAATACAGCGAACAAAATCTTAAATAAAAATTCATGGATACCGGCAAAAAACCGGTACCTGTTTTCTCTTTTTTTACCGTGCTAGGGGTGGCTATAAAAGATGAAAAACCAAGGATAAAAATATTAAAAATCTATTTTAAAGAATATCTTATACATTATAATATGGTGATAAAATAATTGAAAATAAAAATTTCAAATTATTTGGAACTGAAGTTCCAAATTTTGGAATACAATTCCAAAATTCCAACATGGGGTTGAAAAATGATTGAAAATAAAACATTTTCAAATTTTATCAAGGTGATAAAATGAACGTTTTTGATATTGTATATTTGTTCGCTTACTTCATAATACTTTACTGTTCGGTATTGTGGTTTTCCGTGTTCTTGGTACACAGGAACACAATTTTCAACAATCCCAAGGCCAAAATATACCCTTCATTGACGGTACTAGTTCCTGCCTACAACGAGGCCGGCAGGATAGGCAAGTGTCTGGATTCGCTGCTTAGTCTGGATTATCCCAAATTAAACATAATAGCAATAAACGATGGTTCCACTGACAATACCTTGGAAGTCTTGAAGAAATATGAGAAGAAAGGTGTAAAGATAATAAACAAAAAGAACAGTGGCAAGGCAGACTCACTTAACCACGCATTAAAGCACGTAAACACAGAACTTTTCATGTGCATGGATGCTGATTCATATCCTTCCCCGGATTCTGTGAAGAAGATGGTAGGATACATGGAAGGCGAGAACGTGGCAGGCGTAAGTCCAGCCCTTAAGATAGATGAAGTAAATACTTTCATGCAGAAAATCCAGTGGGTTGAATATATATTTTCCATATTTCTCAGAAAAGTATTCTCCATATTCCAGTGCCAATATGTTCTCCCTGGTCCAGGGAGCATATACAGGACCAAGATTATAAAGGATTTGGGGGGATTTGACAAGGAAAGCATAACAGAGGACATGGAAATAGCCTTCAGGTTGCAGAGTAAAAAATATGACATAGAGAACAGCATAGATGCCTATGTTTATACGGAAGCTCCACAATCTTTTCGTGGCCTGTTCAAACAGAGAGTAAGGTGGTACAGGGGTTACCTGCATAATGTAAGAAAGTATTTGCATCTGATTGGAAACCCGGAGTACGGTAATCTCGGGGTTTTCCTCATTCCAATAAACTTTATATGGGTATTCATACTCTTTGCCTTCTTTTTTATACCTCTTTATACAGTAGCAAGCAATCTTATGGGATTCTTAAACGTGTTTTCACTGGTTGGCATACCTCCAATAAACCTTTTCCTTGGGTTTGATATAATGTATGTTGACTTCTATTCGTTCTTTTTGGCGGCTTTCATTACTTTGGCTGTAGCGACCATAATGGTCAGTCTAAAATCTTCCAATGAAAAAATAGAATTCAAAAAAAGATATCTGTTTTATATTGGTTATATGTTTATTTATCCATTACTGTTCTCAATATTCTGGATATCCACGGTCTTTTATGAAATATTCGGGGCTGAAAAAAAATGGTAAATAAGAAGATATCCTGGAGTTTTTATGCAATCACTTTAATAATCACGATAATAGTGTTTACAAGCGGCATATATTTCGGCGTACTTCTTAGCAAGGTAAAGGTAGGCGAACTCCAGAGTTCTGTATCAGACATGGAGAAAATAAGGATAGAACAGGAACTCAACCTCTTGCTTGTAAATTACCTCCCCAACAAAACATGTGACATAATTAGTTATGAGGTTGAAGAAATGATACCACAGATAAACGAACTGGCAAGGGAACTTACCTATTATGAAGAAACCAAGAAATTTGAAGAGACTCATTATATAGAAACAAAGAGAGAGTATATGATAAACCAGATAAAATATTGGCTGTATCTGGAGAGATTGAAATCAAGCTGCAACCTGAACATAACCACTCTGATTTATTTCTACTCCAACAAAGATTGCGATCTTTGCAAAGACCAGGGAATCGTGCTTGATTATATGAAAAACAGACATAAGAACAATCTGATGATATTTGCCTTTGACAAAGATATTGAATTGAACTCAATAAAAATAATAATGAAATCTTACGGCGTCGAAGAGCTTCCTTCCATAATCATAGACGGAAAATTATATCAGGGTTTTATTGACAAGGATTCCTTAGAAAATCTAATCAATCCTTCTTCTTAATGTATATTTTCTTGCTTCTCCCTTCCTTTTCCGTTTTTATCAGACCTCTTTCTTCCAAGTCCTTTACAAGCCTGCTTACTTTTGCCTTACTGAAATCTGTCTCCCTGACGATGGCTCTCTGCTTGCACATTCCTCCCTTTTCCTTTATTATGCCTATTACTTTTTTTTCATTTTCTTTGAGTATGCTTGTATCCAAATATTGCTTGCCCTTGCTTCTTATGCCAACAAGCATGATTATCACCAGAATAAGAAGACCTATCATAAGGAATATAATGTTCTGGTTTCCCCCAACACGCGGCAATATTCTTTCATAAGTCACTGATACATCAATTCCTTCCCCACCTTTTACATCCTTTCTCTCCCATTCTATGAATATCCTCCTTCCATCGGAGCCTTCATTTCCGTCTTTTGGAGAATAGGGAACCTTGGTAGTGGAACCTTCCGGCTCTTCTATGAGTATATAGCCTTTTTCAAGGATAACTTTAAGAATCATCTTTTTTACATCCTGGGGAGTTTTTACATTTACACTAAACAGTATCTCATCTTCTATTTCTCTGATGGTTTCCGATGTAGAGAACTTTATGTTCAGTGCCCTGCCACCCTCCTTTACCTGGGAGAAATCGCATTTTATTAGGCTACCCCAAGATTTTGGAAGGAATTCGCACGTATAATTCCCGAAATTGGCGTTTGTTTTAAAATCTTTTATATAGAAGGGCAGTAGGTATTCCATATTTCCATCCGGAGCCTCTTCAAAAAGGAATATAAAAGTAAAGGAAGAAACTTCTTTATCCAGATTTACAACAGTTTCATAATAATCCAGCGGCGTGGCTGCTGCCAAAGGAGCCAGCAAAATCAACGCAAATACAAATGTAAAAATCTTCATAAACATCCTCTTTTAATTTTAATATATCAGTAAGAATAAATTATTTACTGAAAAGTCCCCTATCAATCCAGTTTTTTCCCGAAATCGGCATTTTTCTCCCGCATTTGACACATCTCATATTTTTGTCAAGATTAAATTCCTCTATGGAGAAGCCAAACCTTTTTATTGCAACGTCGCCGCACCCCTGACAAAAGGTGCTTTCATATCTGTGACCTGGGACATTGCCTATATACACGTATTTCAAACCTGCTTTTCTTGCAATCTCCCTCGCCTTTTCCATGGTTTCTATTGGCGTGGGTTTTATGTTTTGTATCTTGTAATTCGGATGAAATTTGGAGAAATGCAAGGGAATCTCATCCCCAAGATTATTCAGAATCCACTCAGATAACGTCTTTATCCTGGCTCCACTGTCATTGAGCCCAGGTATAAGCAAATTGGTTATTTCTATCCATATTCTTTCATTCTTAAGAGCTTTCAGGGTATCTTTTACCGGTTCATCGCCTTTCTTGCCAAGGCAGTATTTCTTATAAAACGTATAATTTCCCTTTAAATCGACATTTGCGGCGTCTATATGACCCGAAACCTTTTTTATGGCTTCTGGAGTGAAATATCCGTTAGTAATCAGGACATTATAGAGGTCTATATCTGCTTTTTTTGCAGTATCATAGACATACTCGTAAAAAACAGCAGGTTCGGTGTATGTATAGGCAATACCCTGGCATTTCCAGTTCTTTGCCTTGGTTACAAGGTCATCAGGCGAATAATAACTACCCTCAATTTTATCAAATTCCTGTGAAATGCTCCAGTTCTGGCAAAACATACAGCTTAGATTACATCCCACGGTAGCCACAGACAATGCCCTGCTTCCCGGAGCAAAATGGAATAAAGGTTTCTTTTCTATTGGGTCAGCACTAACATCTATGGCCTTCCCGTAAACCAGTGAATAAAGCTTTCCATCTATATTCTCCCTTACCTTGCAGAAACCCTTTTGGTCCGGGTTTAGTTCGCATCTCTGCCCGCATATCCCGCACTTTACTTTTTTACCTCTCAATTTTTCATAAATCATGGTCTCCTTCAATTTCGGTGTTTCAGTTCCTTTCCCTGCCATTAAATCACAATTATATTTAAAACTCCTTAATTAATATAGATTGATATATAGGCCGACATGTACACAGTGTATGTCTTTACTGGAGTAAAAATTCAAAGAATTTTTACGATGCCTCGGTAGCTCAGCCGGTAGAGCGGTGCTCTCGTAAAGCACAGGTCGGGGGTTCAAAAGCAAATCCCTTTTCAAAAAAGGTTTTTGCATTTCCCAAAACTTGAAAACGCCTTGCGTTTTCCACCGGGAAAAATGAAAATCCCTCCCGAGGCTCCAAAAATCTAGTTTTTTAAATCCCAAACTTCAAAATTAAACAGGACTGTGATAAAATGCTGAGAGGTTACCTGTACAGGAAGCTGATGGAAAAGAAAAAGGAACTATTAAAAAAAGAAGAGAAACCTGAGAAGAGGCAAAAAAAACAGGAAACTAAAGTTAGGGAGGTCGTAAAGAATCCAAAAAAAGAAATGCACAACGTACACGAAAATCCCAGCCTGTTTGCAGGAATAATTATCGGGTTGCTGGGCGGAATTCTGGGCAATCTTCTGGTTTTTTCTGCACATGACATAATTGACAGCATTTCTGCCGGAAACAACTGGATAATTTTTGTCGTAGCATTTGGAGGATTTGTGGTAATAATCTGGTTTTTATTTTCAATGCTCAGAAAGTCGATGTATTGACTTACGCTTATTTAAACTTTTTCCACGAAAATTAGTTATGATTAAAACAAATCCTTTACTGGATTCTATAGAAGGAACACAGATAAGAGAGATTTACGGTCTTCTTAATGAGGGAGATATAAACTTTTCTTTAGGAATACCCAATTTCCCTCCCCCACAACATGTGAAGGATGCAATTTCAAGGGCAAATGAGGAGAATTACGGTCATTTCTATGGTCCTGCAAAGGGTTCACTTGAGTTAAGGCAAGAAATAAAAGAGCATTATAATACGGAATATAGTCAGGACCTTAAAATTGAAAATATAGTGATTACTGCCGGATGCACAGGCTCCTTACACTGTATGAGATTGCTCAAGGCCTTAGCAAACGAACATGACAAAAAAGTGATGGTGCCGGAGCTTTATTTTCCAGCACATGTGAGTCAGGCAATTTCGCTGGGCATAAAACCGGTTTACACAAACCTTAACAAAAACTTTCACTTAGATTTGAACAAATTGGAAGCGAACATACAGAAGTATAAACCCCAGTCAATTATAATCAATTCTCCAAATAACCCAACGGGAGTCGTTTACAGCGGAAACGAACTAGGGAAAATGGTTGAAATTTGCAGTGAAAACAATGTTTTTATTGAATCCGATGAGGTGTATATGGGTTATATTTTGGACGGAAACAAACATAACCCTATTTCTAGATTTGCTAACTTAGATGAGGCCATGATACACAATTCATTTTCAAAATGGGCGTCGATGACAGGAGATAGAATTGGCTTCACGATAGCCGACAAATGTCTTATAGATAAGCTGGGAAAGGTCAGCAACAATTCAATAACATGTCCAAATACATTAGGTCAGTACGGTGCATTGGAATTCCTCAAAGAATGGAATGAATCCAAGGAATTCCTAAAAGACAAGCAAAAAAAACTGAAAGAAACAAGGGATTATATGATTCCTAGGCTCAATGGAATGGGATTGAAATGCAAAAAATCAGAGGGTTCTTTTTTCGAGTACGTCGAAATCAATGAAGATATAGAAGTAGACGGTCCATATGACATAAAATCACTTAATCTTGCATATAAATTTTTAGAAAACGGTGTTGGCGTGGCGCCTGATGTTGATTTCAGTTCACCGGACAGTCCTTTAAGAGGCAACTATATGAGAGTGTCTTTTTCTGTAACAAAACACGGAGAAAAAATAACCGAAGATATCCCGTATATTGAATATACTAAAGAAGGTTTGGAGAAGATGGAAAATACTTTAAATTCTTAAGTTTTATAAACAAAACAATCTTATAAAATTAGAGGTGTTGTAAGAATATATGGAACTGAAGTTCCATTTTTTATCACCATATAATCAGTGAGGTGAAAAAATGCAAGTAGTTTTTTTAGTTGAAAGGGAAAACCTTAACAAGGCAAAAGACGTGACTAGTGAGGAACCCATAGTAAGGCAGAGCATAACATTCAGGGACAACAAAGCTTTGGGACTTGAAAAGGAAGGAGACTACCTGATGGTTGATGGAACAGAAGAGGCCTGCAAAGAGGCACAGGAAAAACTCAAGGACTTGGCAGAAGAACTGGAAGGAGAAGAAAAAGAAACAGTATTAACAAAAATGAAGGAGATGGAAGATTCGGCTTTGGAAGGTTTCGGGGGCATCTTTGGTTGATATAATGGAAAACGTAGCAGTGTTTACAAAATATCTCGCCGATGAGCAGAAAAAAGAAATGATAGACTATGTGAAATGCAGCTATTATTTTTCTGGCGAATATCAGGAAGAAAAAAACCTTCTTGAAGACGCAGTAAAACGGATTGTAGAAAGATACGATAAATCCATTAACGTAATAGATAAAGGCAAATTTGACTGTGTTCTTGTGTATAATTCTGACTCACTTTCTGAAGAAATAAAAGAAGAACTGGAAGATTTGGTAATAAAGATTATAATCTTCAAAAAACAGATACAGATAAAGGAAGACAGAAAAGAATACAGAGAAAACGATGGAATGGAAGTAGATGTCAGTTACGAAGGAGATTACAAGAAAATAGAGCCTCTTTAATCTCTTAATTTACTCAGTTCATTTGGCTTAAAGATACCTCTTGGTGTAATTATCCCGGTTATGTATTCAGCAGGAGTCACGTCAAAGGCAGGATTTCTGGCAACACTGTCTTTATTGGCAATTCTTATTTTCTTTCTATTCCCGTTTTCATCCAAACCCCATGCAAAAAGTACCTCCTCCGGATTTCTTTCTTCAATCGGTATCTCATCGCCTGAGTTAAGATTCCAATCAAGCGTGCTCATAGGTATTGCCACGTAAAAAGGAATTCCGTTTTCCTTTGCCAAAACAGCTTTTGTGTAAGTGCCTATCTTGTTGGCAACATCTCCCGTTTTGCCTATTGTCCTGTCAGATCCTACTATTACCATGTCCACGTCCCTCTTCTTCATATAATAACCCGCGGCATTATCAGCTATTATGGCATGATCTATGCCTTCCTGAGATAATTCCCAGGCAGTAAGCCTTGCTCCCTGTAAACGGGGTCTGGTCTCGTCAACAAACACAAAAATATTCTTCCCGTTTCTCTTGGCTTTGTACATAGGAGCTGTGGCAGAGCCCCAATCCACAAAGGCCAACCAGCCGGCATTGCAATGTGTAAGGATACGAGAGTTGTTTTTTATTAATTTTTCACCATGCTCTCCAATCATCCTGCAATGCTCAGCGTCTTCATCTGCAAATCTCTGAGCAGCTTCCAGTGCCAGTTTCTGGCACTCCGTAACCGAATCCCCAATTTCCATCTCCCTCATGACATAATTCATACCGTTTACCAAATCAACAGCAGTGGGCCTGGTGTTTTTGAGGGTCTCATAAACCTGTTCAAAATGTTTCCAAAAATCTTTCAGGTTGCCCCTAAAAGCAAAACAGCCCTGAGCCAGACCGAAAGCACCTGTAGCACCGATTGCACCTGCTCCTCTCACTGTCATATTCTTTATAGAAAGTGCAGTTTCCTTATAATTCTTCAAGCTGATTATTTCAAATTTGTGAGGAAGAAGCGGCTGGTTTATCATTTTTACAATGTTGTTTTCTTTGTCAAACCAGATTGTCTTGTAATTCATCAAACCTTCATTAGTCTTTACCTTCAAAAAATAACCTCTAAAAATATAAAACCAAGAGATTATAAATATTTGTTTAAGCGCCTGTGGTCTAGAGGTAAGACTTAGATTTCATCTAAGTCAGTCTCCAAATGACTCAAGCTTCCCAAGCTTGCAATACGGGTTCGATAAAGCCTTTCTTCAGAAGAAAGCCTTTAGGGAAAGAACTTAGAAACGCCATCACGTTTCTCAATATCGTTCCCCACGAGAATCCCGTCAGGCGCACCATACCATTCAGATTTATAAAATAAAACTTTTATATAACCCATCATAAATATTATTGTGATTATTTATGGCTTTCTGGAAGAAAAAGAATGACAGAAGGAAAAGAGAACTGGAAGGGATTAAAAACAGGGTAGAAGGTAAACAACCCATGCCGTTTGACAAACAATCTTTACCACCGCCTCCAATGGAAGAAGTGAAAGAAGTTAAAAAAGAGGTTCCAATAATAGAAGAGTCACCAAAGCAAGTTCCGAAGATATCAATTCCACCAAAGACAGAAACTACACAGGAAACATCGGCGCCTTTGTTCATAAAAATAGAAAAATATGAAGGAGTCCTTGATGAGCTCAAAGGACTGAAAAACACATTACAGACTCTCACAAGGCTAATTTCTTTCCATAGCGAGGTCGAGGAGCTTAAGGCAGACATCTTTTCAAGGATAAAGGATACGGTATCTACAATAACCGATATTCTCATTTCAATGGATGAAATCTTCGTTAAGCCCGAGAGACCTGACATATCTGAGCCAGGAAAAAGTGAAGAAGAGAAAGGAGTGGAAGAGCAAATTCTTGATTTGGGAGAAGAATTAAGGCACTTGAAAAGAGAACTGACCAAAATAGAGTAGTTTTATTAATTTATTTCTAACCTTTACTATTATTAGCTATGCGGAGGTAGCCAAGTGGTCAAAACTAAGGTGGCTAGAGGCGCTGGACTCAAGACAAAATTCTTGAGTGTTGAATCCGAACGGGTAATGAAAAGGAGAAATCCAGTCTCTTAGTGAGTTCGGGAGTTCGAAAGGTCTTTCTTCAAAAGAAAGTGTTGCGATTGAAATCGCAAAACTTGGAACTTTAGTTCCAAGACCCTTGGGGAAAGAACGTGAAAACTTTTCAAGTTTTTCATTCCCAGTGAGAATCTCCTCCTCCGCACCATTGTGATTTTTATGCTACAAATTCTGAAACTTGGCGGGAGCGTAATAACGGACAAGAGCAAGCATACCACAGCCAAGAAAGAAACCATAGAAAGGTTGGTAAAAGAAATAGCTTCTGCCAAAAACAAGAAAGATTTCAAACTTGTTCTTGTGAACGGTGCTGGAAGTTTTGGCCACACACCGGTGAAGGAGTACGATCTTAAGGAAGGAATCATGGACGAAAAAACGAAAAAAGGCTTTACTATAGTTCACAAATACGTGGAGAATTTGAACAGGATTATATGGGACGCGCTTGGAGAGAACGGTCTGATTGCCATGCCTGTGCACCCAACATGTTTCATAATTCAGGATGACTGGAAAATCGTGAAATTTGATACGGATGTAATAGAAGGGCTTCTGGAACATGACATAGTCCCGCTTCTTTACGGTGATATGGTTATTGACAAAAAACAAGGCTGTTCAATAATATCCGGCGATGACATAGTGCCGTACTTAGCAAAAAAGCTCGAAGCTAAAAGAATTTTAATGGGAAGCAATACAGATGGCATTTACGACAAGGATCCAAATCTTTTTCCGGATGCAAAGTTAATTCCTGAGATAAATAACGAAAACTATGAAGATGTTTTGAGTGGTTTAACAGGTTCCGCAAAAACAGATGTCACTGGAGGCATGAAAGAAAAGATAAGAAAACTGATTGAAATGACAAAGGAAACCGAGTGCCTTATTTTCAACGCAGAAAAAGAAGGTCTGACAGAAAAAGCTCTACTCGAAGAAAAAGTGGGAACATTGTTGACTATTTCTTAAGAATCTCTTTTATTCTTTTCTTCAGCCGTTTCTTGTAATGCTCTGATTTATCTTCTTCAGTGTAGAAATCAGTTTTGGCGGCCATTGAAAGCTCGCTAGCTATGGCTCTTGCAACCTTTCCCTTCAGTTCTGCCGGCGCGTTCGTTACCTCAGGATGCAGGAACAATATTCCATACTTTGGCGGGTCAGACTTTTTCTTGTTTTTCATGTAGCGAAACAATGCTTTTTCCGCTCCCAGCAATTGTATCGTGGATGACGGAAACCTTGCAAGGTTCTTCATGCCCCCCGCCAGAACCATTAGTTTTGCAGCAATAGTTGAACCTGCTATGCATGTTATGTTCGGCGCTATTCCGGGCATCAATTTCTCCAGATACTTTTCCACAGAATCGTTTAATTCAAAAATCTCCTTGGTTTTTCCCGAGAAAACCTTCAAAATATCCAAGTCTTTTTCTTCCAAATCCATTCCTATAGTTCCGGAGAAGCCTTTGATTTCCTCTCTTCTGGGATTTTCCGCGATTGTTTCAGCATACTTCTTATTGTCTTTTACCATTTCTTCCAGTTCAGGATAATAAAAGCCATACCACTCGTGCAGACGCTCAGAGAAACGGTTTGTTATATCAACAAGGTCTTCTATGCAGGAGACTGTCTGCATCGCTATTCTGTCCCATTTCTTTTCAGATTTTATCTTTTTCTTTATTTTTTCTATCTGTATTTCTGAGAGCAATCTGTTTATCTCGGAAGGTTCCTTGACGAAACCTGTATCTACTGCTATTTTTCTGAGGTTGTCCTTAAGGTACTGCGAGGCAGATAATTTCTCTCTAAATTCCACGTTAAAGCCTTCCTTTTTGAAGTCAATATCACTGATTATGTCTTTGTCCTTGATTATTCCCAGAACTTCTTCCAGTTCTTCTGTTTTTTCCCCCT
>JAGLWW010000119.1 GCA_023133195.1 Candidatus Aenigmatarchaeota archaeon | reverse complement strand
ACACAATAATCTTGTAAATCATGCCGGACCAGTCTTCAATATCCATTGACTTGGAGGACCCCGACCTGATGCTTAAACTGCTTATCTCTACCTTGTCCTCAGAGACTTCAATCTTCACAGTGGGAGTTCCTCCACCACCTCCAGGACTTCCACCCCCTGTATAAATATCACTTGTTGTGAATGTTGTTGAGTTTGAATAATTCATTGCATTTCCAGCAGTATCATTACATCTCAAATAGTACGTATAGGAAGTAGTGGCAGATAATCCAGATATAGTTGTCGAATGGCTTGTTCCACCAGTACTACTGAAAGCTGTCATACTTGAATAGTTTTCGTCACTGGTGTTGTAAGCACAAGTACAACTCTCATTTGTTGTCACAGATATTGTAGCGCTGCTGCTTGTGACAGAAGAAGAAATACTTATAATCACAGGCATAGTTGTATCTGGTATAGTTATATTGGTATCCAGAGTTTCGGTTATATTCAATCCGGAAGAGTTTATTGTCACATATTTCTGAACCATTCCGTAACCAGTAGAATTTCCATCAACTATATAATAATAACTGCCTATATGCTCTGAAGGAATTACGTTATGGAATACTACTAGGCCATTTGAATCGGTTAAATTTGTTAAGTACATGCTGTAACCATTCTGTGCTATCGAACTTTCTATCATCAAGCTAACATTTATATTTTGTAACGAATGTGAAGTTGTGTTTGTAATATTGAACCAGACCTCCGTGTCTTTAAGTGTTACTGTCTTGTTGTTTCCCGAACCTGCGTCTTCACCCAGAAGGACTTCCACGGTTTCATTCTTGTCCTGATAACCAAGCAACTCCAATTCCGTTGAATTAAAACTCACTGTGTAATTGCCGTAAGGAACCTGCCTGAAGAGGGACTGGCCTGAAAAATCTGTGGTGTTCTGGAAAGAGTTGTTCTCGTTTTCCAAATAAACCATGAACCCTGACAAACCGTCTGAAGTTTCGTTTTGAACAATCACAAGGAACTGGGTCTCGTTAAAGGTGTACTGATATGTGTTGTTAACACCGGGAGTTACATTTATTTCTGTTGTCTGGGAGCCCATACCGTATATTTTTGAAAGGTTTCCTGAGAATGTTACATTTTGCGTTCCCCCAGAAACCTTGTTGAAGAATACGTAACCGTTTTGTGTTATATTTTCAAAATCTCCCATGGTCACTGTTATGTTATCCAGCGGAGCCCCGTCCTGGTTTACTATGCTTATGTTAACGTTGGTCTCATTCAACCCTATCGAAAGGCTATAGTTCTGACCTTGAACCAAGTTCTTATATTCCGAATAAACGCCGTAACCTATGTCACTTCCGTTTACCGTCAATACTCTGCCACCGCTTGGCAGCAGACAGCTTAGTACGTTGTTTTCCAGTTTGCAGTATTCATGTGAACCGTAATAAGTTTCATCACCCCATTTTATTGTTACGTTTTCAGTCAGGTTTGAGCCCGTTACATTCATGTTGAATATAGACCTGCCCAACGGTATCATGTAGTAGACGAGACTTGTGTTGTCTGTATAAATCGTGTCGTTATATTCCTGTGTAAAGTAATTTGTCTTGTTTAGCAGGATGTCGTAAGGATAATAATCTGAATGTGAACTCACATCAAACTGGAAAGCCCCGTTGGTTGTGTAAATCCTGTAAGCTTCGCAATTTGAATAACCACCGTAGCAATTTTTTGAACGTAAACTTATGTTAACGTCTTCCAGATTTTTCTCGGTTATTACTTCCCTCACATAACCGCTTACATCTCCCGCGCCAGTCATGCTCTCGTTAAGCTCCTCCGCGCCGGCCTGGAACTGGAGATTGTATTCGTAACCAGTGTCCCATCCCGTGCCTACAACTTTCATACAATAAATCATGTCCGTATCAGAACCGAGCTGTTTCGGGCTTACATGTAAACTGTAAGAACCATTATTCTCTGTTATGGTGCTGTATCTAATGTCACCCGAACAATCTGAAGAGTAATACAAATCAATATGGGAGTAAACCGGTTCGTAACTCAGGTCTACGGGATTGACAAAATAGGCATCATAGATTGTTCCCGTAAGATTGGTCCGGCCGGTAAGAGGTATTTGTATTGAAGGCCTTACGTAGGGGTTGTTTACGTCGTCGTCATAAGTCCCGTTTCTCACCACTCCGGTATCGTTGTCATCATATTCATAATAACCGTAGGAATTCTCCGTCTTGACCTTGTAGTTTGTCCTGCCGTGCACGTTCAAATTCATCCAGCCTGAAACATCCGTGCAAGCTTCAGCAACAGCGGCCTGACCTATTGGCACGGAGTAGTTTGTTACTTTTCCATATCCAATCAACTCCCCGTCTACTACCAAATTGTAGATGTTGTCTGTCGGTACGTATAGTACTACCTGTCCGCTGCTGTTTGTAAGGCCTCCGGCCACCGTGGAATTGTCAGTCCTGTTCTGGAC
>JAGLWW010000118.1 GCA_023133195.1 Candidatus Aenigmatarchaeota archaeon | reverse complement strand
TTTATGGAGCCGAATCTTTCGCAGTCTTTTTCTCTTTTATACTCAGTAAAAATCTTCTCCCCTTCAGGTATAAGGAACTTCTCGTAGCCACCTTCCTTTGCCGCCTTGCCCTTTGCTATTATTCCTCCCACCTGTCCTATATTCCCGTCTTCTTCTATGGTTCCCGTGATTATTACGCCTTCTTTCAGGGTTTTGTTCTCCAGTACCGCCACAGTCGCTGCGGCGAAGGCCGCCCCCGCGCTTGGCCCGCCGACTACGCTGCCGTTGTCAACTTTTATTGTATAGGTCAAATCTACATTGTTCACCCTCTTTTTAAGATAGTTTTCCGCCACTCTTTTCGCGGTCTGTATGGACTGCTGCGTATCTATCCAGAAAAGTAGGTTGTCCACATCCACAAGAACCCTCCCTTCTCCCGGAACAGCTCTTACTGAAAGGTCTGTTAGAACTCCGTTCCCTTTTCCGTCAACTGCTACAAGCTTGGTCAGAGACTCGGAAAGTTCTTCCAGTGCATATTCTTCCCGCATATCCGTAGCGTCTTTCTGGATTAAACCTTCCATTTCCCTGAAAACCACAGTTGGCCCCTCCATAAACGAACCAAGGCCAAGGCCAACCAAGAAAATCACAATCATTGTTATTCCAAAGGAGATTTCTTCACGCATTTTTATCACATAAAAATATTTTGATTTCTTCTTTTTAAATTAATTTGAGATTAAAGGTTTGCCAGTTCCAGGGTATAAAGAGTGGACGCTTGGGCCATATCAGCTTTGAGTTTCACGTACCTTTCATTACCCACTTCTATTTTAACAGAATTCCATTTCGGTAACACATTGGGCATTCCTTTAGCCCTTAAAGCGGTTTCCACGCCCCTTTCTATGTGAGGCCAGTAAATATCATACACCCGGTGTCTGTCCTCTTCCATATCCACTTCTTCATAAGTAACGCCAAGTTTTTGTGCTAAAGGTATATTGTCAATCTTTTCCTTAAATCTTTTCAGATTTTGTTCAAATTCAAATTCATAAACCTTCATCAATTGGCTTGTAGTTAATCTTAGTCCTGTGGAATAAGCATAACCTATTAAAGCTTCCGTAACTTGTCCTGCCATTTTTCCCATGGCATCTTCGCCGCTGGGTATATGTTTCCAGGGTCCTACATGAACCTGACCCATCTTTGAGACGTCTCCTTCGTTTGCTAAATAAGACCCCATGTTTAAAGAAACTTCAAGCCTGTAACCAGGTCCAACTTCAGTATCATTTAATTTTTCTCTAACACCCAAGCATTCCCCACTTGTAGCGTGTCCTAAGTTCAGTCCCATAAAGAAGCCAAAGTTTTGAAATATAGACATCCATGTTTGGTACACGTTTCTGTTTATCCTTCCGCCCGGTTTTAATTTTCCCCCAACTTCATTTATTCTCAGATAATCGAACTTAACGTAATTTAAATTATCTTTTAAAGCAGGCATAGCTAATGCGACTGCATAGTCTTTAATTGTCATTTTGGATTCTTTAGGAGGCCTTATATCGGTGTCAATAGTACCAATCAAATCTCCAAAACTTGAAGGTATACCAATCCAGCAGCCCGGACCTTTACCGACATCAAAACCATCCACAGCCTTCCTATATACCTTTTCCAGACGTGGACTGATATCTTCCCTGACAATTTTAGAAATAGTCCTACCTTTTTGATTTAATATTTTTAAACTCATATAACGTTTTCTGGATTCAGGTAGCTCAGGGTCAATTAATTCCACTTCTGCCTTTAACCTTTCGGATTTGTTTAAGGCTCTATTTATTATCCTTCTACCAAAATCTAAATCAGGCTTACCGTTTTTGCTACTTCCGTCTATAAACATAACTTGACTTATCGGTGAATTTTCTTCTTTCTTCTCTACTCCCCCTTCACTAAAACCCATATCAAGAAGTTCACAAGCTGCGTCTACCGAGCTATCCACAGAATTATAATATTCTGCTGTGTCCCTATTCAAGGTCGGAAACAGTATGGTGATTTCCTTTTGTTTTTTCTTTCGCAATTCCCCTAATTTTTCAGGTGTCCACTTAAGAACTTCTTCATAAGAATAAGAAGGAATTTCTCTTTTGAATTTGATTCCTAAGTCTTCATATACCATAATCCCCACCTTAAATTAATGGTGGAAGGTTCCTGAATCGACCGAGGCAACAACACAGATTGATCCGAAATTCCGCCTCCACCTCGACACCCCCTGAACATCATAAGCTCTTACTTAGGGCTGCTCCCGCCAAGGTCTGACCCGGTTTATAAAAGTAACGATCCCAGAGGACGAGGCTTCGCAGTTGGAAAAACGGGTCTGTGCTACCACCAGGCCTCTCCAGGCTTTTCAACCGCATTAAAGAGGGCTTTAGCTTACAGGCGACCCCTAAACGCCCGGCCTATTCCACCATAAATTTATTCTTATTGAAGCCTTAAATATGTTATGAAGTACCAGAAAATCGGTGAAAT
>JAGLWW010000117.1 GCA_023133195.1 Candidatus Aenigmatarchaeota archaeon | reverse complement strand
CGTGGAAGGCATAATTCTTTCAAAAGAAAGGGAATACGAATATGATTATGAACAGACACAAATGCTTATTGAAATCGCAAATTCCATAAAGGAAATAGTAAAAAACAAAAATATTTTGAGTCCAGTAGAAATCGGAAACGAATGCGCGGCACTTATGAGTACAAAGATGTCTGTTGTAAAATCCCTAATTCTTAAAAAGATGAGAAGCGACCCAATAGGAACCTATGTGAGCATAAAGAGGATGATAAGGCACACAAGGATAAGAATCAACTCACTTTCCGAAAGAGGTGTCAGATGCCATGAAAATTTCCTCAATAACGTGCTGATGCCAATAAAGGAAATCCTTGATGAATTGACTCTTATAAAAAAGGCCAAACCCTTTTTGGGAAAATACCACATAGGGGACCGTTCGGTATACAGGGAGATTTTTCATCCAACCATAAGACCCAAGTTCATGCGCACCAAATACATTTCCATACCGCCGAAAGATAGCGAGATAGTAGATAGGTATGAACTTGCGGGAAAAATAGAAGTGGAAATTTACAGGAAGCCTGATTCCGTGCGATATTACTACCATGTTACTCCTCCGGAACTCAAGCTGTCCGAAGACAAGTACACCATTCTGGATGCGGCAATAAAATACCTGACGGAGCATAAGCCAAAGACAACTGAGTTCGCGGAACCTGAGAAGATGAGAGACGTCTTCTCCAATATAGGAAGGGACCTGATAAATGACATAGCAGAACAGATGGGAATAAGACTTCCCTCTTCTGACGTGGAGGAAATGACTTCCATACTGGTCCGTTACACATCTGGTTTGGGGATAATAGAAATACTTCTGGCAGACAAAAAGATACAGGACATATACATAAACTCCCCTGTAGGCCAGGTTCCCATTTACATGTATCACTCAGATTTCCAGGAATGCGAGACGAATCTGATACCAACGCAGGCTGACGCTGAATACTGGGCAACCAGATTCCGTATAATCTCGGGCAGACCACTGGATGAGGCAAATCCTGTTCTGGATACCCATGCATCCGTCCCGGGTGGAACTGCAAGAATAGCAGTTATCACGCGTAGCCTGTCCCCGGAAGGGCTTGGCTTCGCAATAAGAAGGCACAGGGACCAGCCATGGACTTATCCCCTCTTCATTCAACCCAGTGTAAAATATCTGAACCCGCTTTTTGCAGGCTTTATGTCCTTCATAATCGACGGTTCCCGTACTTTCCTTATAGGGGGCACTAGGTCCAGCGGAAAAACCAGTTTATTAAACGCCTCCATGCTTGAGATAATGAAGAAGAACAGGATAATCACCGTGGAAGATACTCTGGAACTTAGCGCGGATAAAATGAAACAGCTCGGATTCAACATAGAGCGTCTCAAATCGCGCTCCGTAATCACCCAAGTGGAGACGGAACTGCCAGCAGAAGAAGCTATAAGAACTGCCTTAAGGCTGGGGGACTCCTGCCTGATATTGGGAGAAGTTAGAAGTAAAGAGGCCAAGGCACTTTACGAGGCAATGAGGATAGGCGCCTTGGCCAACACAGTTGCAGGGACTATCCACGGGGAGAGCGCTTACGGTATATTTGACAGGGTCGTAAATGACCTTGGAGTTCCGCCAACTTCTTTCAAGGCCACGGACCTGATAATAATATGTAGCATGCTTCGTTCCCCAGACGGCATGCACAGCTTTAGGAGGGTCATTACCGTCACAGAGGTCAGAAAACACTGGAAAGAGGATCCTGTAAGTGAAAAGGGATTCATGAACTTAATGGAATATTCCGCGAAGGATGACGAGCTGAAGCCTACGCCCACCCTGCTCAACGGGGAAAGCATTGTACTCAACGACATTGCCTCAAAGGTAAGGGAATGGACAGGCAACTGGGCGGCTGTCTGGGATAATATAAGTCTAAGGAGCAAAATCAAGAAGACGATAACAGATTTCGCCTTAAAGACAGGCAAGCTCGATTTGATGGAGGCCTACTTTGTCGTCAAATCAAACGAAAAGTTCCATCTTATAAGCGATGAGATAAAAAAAGAGACCGGTTCAATAGAGCCGGACAGGGTCTATCGCATTTGGGTGGATTGGCTAAAGAAACAGATAAAGGAAAAAAAGTTTTAATTCCTAATTATTTATAAAACCGTAAATATAATTTATTCATGAAGAAGCCCCCAAAAGAGACAGAAGAACAAAAAAGGATAGAAGATATAAAAAGGATTCTCGGCGAGACCAGTCCGGAGTTCAAAAAGTTCAAAGAAATCAAGGAAGTCGGTGTAGAAACGATAAGCAGAGAGTATAAAACCTTTAAGGAAGAAGAACTGGTCAAAAAAATATCTTTGTATGAAAGACTTTGCAAATTTTCTGAAAGACTGAATTTGGAACCGGACAAAGACATGACAGAAAAGATGCAGAAAGCAATAGATTTTGCCCATTTGAGAATAACGCCAACGGGAGCTTTTTCCTTTGCTATTCTGACCGG
>JAGLWW010000116.1 GCA_023133195.1 Candidatus Aenigmatarchaeota archaeon | reverse complement strand
CAGGTCATCAGCTTGACAAATACAAACTTCACGCCGGGATAGAATTTCCGAACGTTAAAACAAGTATAAAATATCAACTCAAAGAAGGAGACGTTTTTGCAATTGAGCCATTCGTGACTGATGGCAGCGGAAAGGTAATAGAAACTGAGAAATCCCTGATTTACATGTTTCTTTCGGACAGGCCCGCAAGGTTCCCGGAAAGCAGAAAGATTTTGGAGATGGCCAAAGAAGATTTTCACGAACTTCCTTTTACCAAGAGGTGGATACTCAATAAAATAAACATATCACCGATTAAACTAAATTTAATTCTAAGACAACTGGAACAAATAAGTTCCCTTTACGGATATCCGGCCTTGAGAGAAATAAAAAACGGGTATGTGGCCCAGGCCGAACACACAGTCATAGTCGGCGACAAACCGCTAATTACAACAGCTTAAATCAACAGCATCAGGTAATCCTTTTTTCTTTCTGTTAATAATTTTTTCCGGCAAATAATCTCTGGCAATATTTTTAAGAATTTTCTTTCTATACCCCTTTCCAACTTTTTTCTTTAACGGAATTTTGTTTGCTAAATTTATCACACTTTCATTCAAATACGGCAATCTTATATCAATTTCAAAATGTTTTGAAATTTCTTTCATTTCAACCAGTTGGTCTGGTGTAAGTCTATTCCAAAAATATTTTAGTGCAGCTAACCTGTTTTCTTCTTTCGATACCCCAGTGTTACTTTCTAACATTTCTTTCAATAGGAGCGATTCTTTTTCATCAATCGGCATGGGTGCAAATTCTTTAAATCCGAGAGGAAATTCGTGCATCCAGTAACCACCGAAAAGTTCATCTGCGCCATCTCCAGTTATTATTTTATCAACATTGTTGTCGGCAAGTTCTTTATATAATAATAAAGCAACCTCACCGCCTCCTATTGCTTTTTCTTTTTGTTTTATTTCATATCCCTTTAGGAAATCTTCATAAATATTCCCTATTCCCAATTTCTTTGAGTTGTTTATAAGAATTATATGATGTTTTGTATTATACCTATCACAAATTTCTTTTGAAAAACGTACTTCTTGACTTTTTTTATTATCAGTAATTGTGTAAGCATTTATTTCTTTATCTGTCATGTCTTTTGCTAAGGATAAAATTAAAGAAGAATCCAAGCCACCGGAGAGGGCTATATTTATCCTCTCATCTTCTACGTCCTCTTTTACACTTGAGATTATCCGTTCCCTTAAATCATCTTTAAAAGAATAATCAAGATTCAATTGAACTTCATAACTTTTGACATTTTCTATAGCTTGATTAATATCAACCATTTCTAACCCCAGAACAAATATCACATCTAAGGTTTTTATGCATTGGTCCTACAAGAATCTTATATTCCTTTCCATTGATTGCTCTCGTTTCTATCAAGAAACTATTTCCAATATGGTCTAAAACGACTTCAGGCGGATTGCCAAGAACTATGTGTAAAAGTTCATCTCCATCCTTTAGATGCTCTATTTTATATTTACTGTCATCTTCATCCAAGACAAAACAGTGATGAATCTCATGTTTACCGTCTTTTCTGTGGTGCATATGATGCAATAGATAAATCCAGTTTTCTTGTTCCACAAAATTTAATATTTCACCCATTAACCCACATAACTTATTTCCTTTACTTCTCCCAACTTCTTTTTCATGTTAATTGTCCTGTAATATTTTTTCACGTTTTCTGTCAGTGACGGTGTTATCTCCTTCAAAGCAGACTTGAAATGTTTCATCGTGACTTTATTACTTTTTATGTCTTCCCTCAAAGCACACAATGCCGCTTCCCTGCACAAAGCTTCTATGTCTGCCCCGCTGTAGCCGTCTGTATCTTTTGCCATTTTTTTCAAGTCAACTTTATCCAAAGGCATTTTCTTTGTATATATTTCCAGTATCTTCAGTCTGCTTTTCTCATCCGGTTCAGGTATGAGAATTTGCTTGTCAAATCTTCCCGGTCTCAACAACGCGAGGTCGATTATATCCGGTCTATTCGTTGCTGCCAGAACTACCACGTCATGCAATTCCTCCAGGCCACTTAGCTCACTGAGCAGCTGCGAAACTACTCTTTCTCCTACTCGACTATCTGAAGAGGAAACACTTCGGGATGGAGCCATGGAGTCTATCTCATCAAAGAAAATTATTGTCGGAGATACCTGCTTTGCTTTTCTGAAGATTTTCCTAATCATTTTCTCTGATTCACCGACCCATTTTGACAAGAGCTCAGGTCCTTTAACCGAGATAAAATTAGATTTGCTTTCGTTTGCCACAGCCCTTGCCATAAGCGTCTTTCCGCAACCAGGTGGTCCGTAAAGGAGTATTCCCTTGGGAGGTTTTATTCCCATGTTCTTGAAGGAGTCAGGATACTTCAAAGGCCATTCAATAGATTCCTTCAGCCTTTTCTTTACTTCTTCCAGTCCCCCAACATCACTCCACTTGGTCTTTGGAACTTCTATCATAATTTCTCTCA
>JAGLWW010000115.1 GCA_023133195.1 Candidatus Aenigmatarchaeota archaeon | reverse complement strand
TCCAACATCATCGAATGACCATGATGGTGGGTCGGGCGGATTGTCAGCCGACATAGATCGAGTCTATGTCATTTACCGACCGCCCTTCCCAGTGTGTGGGGGTGTGTCATCAAATAAGTATCTATCTTATTACAGGTATCCCTAACTGATGGACTGCACTCTTTTCGCTTCCCAGATTTTCATGCTGGACCGGTCCGAGTATATAGGGGCTTTTGACACCTGTTATTATGGTAATGACGTGTATCTTGCCTGTAAACTCAGGAAGTATACGAGCTCCCCATATAACCTGTGCCTCGGGATTCATCCTCTTATACACAGTCTCTCCTATCGTGTTTATCTCGTCCAGTTTAAGGTCGTTTCCGCCTATAATCTGGATTATAGCGCCGTTTGCGCCGCTAACCTCCATCTCAAGTAACGGGTGTTTCAAAGCCTTTTCTATGGCCTCCTTTGCCCTGTTTGAGGAATCACCTTCTCCTACTCCTATTGCAGCCACTCCTCCGCTATGCATTATTGCCTTTACGTCTGCATAGTCCAAGTTGACCAAAGACGGCTGTGTAATCGTCTCGGTAATTCCCTTTATCATGGTTGATATCAGTTCATCTGCTACAGCAAATGCCTGTTTTATAGGAAGGTCTCCTGCATACTGCAGCAATTTCTGGTTTTCTATTACTATAACTGTGTCACAAACTCCCCTTAAATCCATGAGACCTTCTTCTGCCTTGTGAATTCTGGTTCCCTCCATTTTGAACGGCATTGTCACCGTTCCAATAACTATTGCACCCATGCTCTTTGCTATCTCAGCTATTATAGGGGCAGCACCAGTTCCGGTTCCGCCACCCAGACCACTGGTTATAAAAACCATGTCCACACCTTCCAGCATCTCTTTTAAATCTTTCTTTGATTCTTCGGCAGCTTTTTTTCCTATTCCAGGGTAACCGCCTGCACCTAAACCTCTCGTGGTTTCCTTACCAATCAAGAGTTTTTTTTCAGCATTACTTATGCTCAGATGTTTTGCATCGGTATTTATGGCAACGGTTTGTGCGCCTTCTATACCCATATCAGTAAGAGCAGTAACGGTATTATTGCCTGCCCCACCGACTCCGATTACAGCAATCTTTGCCTGGTGAAAATCTATGTTAAATTCCTCCTCAATTCTTTGTGTATCAAAATTCTGACTTAGACTTCTCTGGTCAAATGTCTTCTCAAACGCTTCTTGAATCATTGAATCCATATCAACTCCACCTCTTTTTTTTAATTATATACTCCAACATATACTTTCATATAGCGAAATACTTTTTAGATAGCGAATACTATCTCTCTTTAGAAACGATAGATACAATTAACACTAATAACGCCCAAAAAATTAGTGTCGCACTAACTTCAAATTGCCCAATCTGAAGTGAATGTGTGAAGGTAACGCCCAATTACCCAGATTACACTATTTCTTTAGTATTTACCTATTTATAAAGTTTTCGTTACTTTAGAATACAAATGTCACGCTAGCGTGTCGCCCTACGTGAAACACGTGAACTCCTTTTTTTCAGTTTATCAAACGTGTAGAAAGTGACAAATCCCACCAAAAGTATTATTAAAGTGGCAAGAATTATATACCATTCAAAATGCAGCATCATAAATATGCATGTTAGTATGCCCATGGCCGGGATTATGGGAAACCTCCCTATGTTAAGCGGGACACGGAAAGACCTTTCCAGATTCGGCTTCCTGTATCTCAAAACTATTAGGGAGACATTTACAGTCAGGAATATAATAAAAGCTCCCAAGTCAGCCACCAAGGCAACTGTGCTTATATCACCTATCAGAGTAAGAGCCATTACAAGAAACATAGTGACAACAACTGCTACCCAGGGAGTCCTCCTCTTTTTATGTACAAGTGAAAGAGGCTTGAACAGCTTGGTATCTTTTGCCATCCCGTAAAACATCCTTGATGTCACAACCAGTATAATAAGCACCGTGTTCAATGTCGCGAAAAGTGCTATAAAGCTAAAAACAGGAGAAGAACCGGGCATGGCCGTCTCCGCAACCTCAGCCAGTGGCGCCGGAGACTCTCCAAGAGCCTGCCATGGCATTATGCTCACTACGGAAATTGAGACAAGGATATAAATTAAAGTTGTCACAATCAGGGAAATTACTATAGCGCGTGGTATGGTTTTCCTTGCGTTTTTTGTCTCTTCAGCTATGTTGGCCATCTCCTCAAAACCAAGATAAGCGAAGAATATGAGGGCTGCTGCGGAAAAAATACCGCCAAATCCCCGGGGCATCTCAAAATAATTAACGGAACCTATGTACCCCATCCCCAAATATATTATGAAAACCAGCCCCAAGACCTCTATAATGGTGAAAAGCACGTTGAAACGGGCGGACTCCTTTATTCCATAAAAACTCAATAGAGATAGCACAAAAACAAGCAGAATCGCCAGTAAAATCACTGGAACTTCTATTATTCCTGCCAAAAAATTCTGGAGATAACCACCGAATCC
>JAGLWW010000114.1 GCA_023133195.1 Candidatus Aenigmatarchaeota archaeon | reverse complement strand
CTCGAATCATTGCTGCAATTTATATAATCATCACTGCCGTCAAAATCCAGAGCATTTCCGTATTTACCTGTTGTTAAATTATCCTGTCCGAAGTTATTGCCGTAAAAAGTTCCGAAATTCTGATAAGTAGAGTTGTCAAAGATTCCTGTTGAATTGTTATAATCAAAACTCCAGTATCCTATCAAAGAATAGTTCCAGTCAAAGAATGCGGATGTGTTTAAAGTGTTATTTATTGTGGTATTCAGGTAAACCCAGTTATTCGTCGTTAGATTACCGTCTTCTGGAGTCGGGTCTTCCCAGGTTATGTTTGAGCCGGCGTCATAGGCATATGCAATCTGGTCTCCAAACTGGAACTTGAGTATGGCATAACCGGCTATGTACATGAAGTTGGAAATGTAGCTCGTATCCTCGCAAGAATAATTCTCAATCAAGAATTCTTTTGGCTTTATTGAATCATTTTCCGTGATGTCAGTGTAGTTGTATGTGTCATTTGAAAAGTCTATTATTTTCAATTGGTCTTCAAGCGAAGTTTTAGAGCAGTTTAAGTAGAGGAAAAACATTTCGTCTATTGTTTCGTTCAGGTCTGTGAGCATCTCGATCCAATTTGCGTTGGGGGAGCTTATCGTGAGGTTTGCCTCACCAGTCGTGTTGAAAGCAACCGTCCATATCTCACCATCCCTGACATAGGTGTAGGGATTTAGTATGGTTATGTCCACTTCATAAGTTTCGTTGCTCAGATGCGGAACAATCCACTGGATTTTATCTATAAGACTGTTGTTGTTTTCGTCCGAGTAGTTCAATTCCGTGACTAATTCTTTTGTCTCGTTTGTCAGGCGGTAAAGTTTTATCGCGCTTTCTTTTCCTATAGGCACTATTTCCGGCAAATCCGTGTACGCGATTATGTTCTCGTAGTGAACTGAAGAGTAGATTGTGATTTGTTTTCTGTAGGGCGTGATTTGTTTTTCCTGTTTCTGCGGACCAGGGGTTTCATATTCTATAAGGAACTCCTTTCCTTCCTGTTCTATTAGGAGTTCCATTTCTTCAGTTTCTTCATCTTCATTATCTATTGTAGTTGTGGTTTCTTGTGTTGTTGAAGTGGTGTTTACGGTTGTGGTTAAGTTTTCCTCAATTGTAGTTGTTGTCTGATTATCTGATATTGTAGTAGTTGTATTTACAGTTGTTGTAGAGCTTTCTTCTGTGGTTGTCGTATCCTGCGTAGTGGTCGTTTCTGAAATGGTTGTTGTCTCCTCAATCGTTGAAGTTGTTTCTTGGGTGGTAGTTGTTTCATTATCTCCTGTTATATAGCCTGTGATACCTGCGTCTGCTATCGGGACCAGCTTGTTCTTCAATTTTACTTTTACGTTTCTCGGGTTGACTTTTTCTGTTTCTGGAGCCAGCTTTGTGACTTTAATGTTTTCTGCCTGTTTATGGATTTTTACTCTTACCTCCGGCTCAACCTTTTCCAGCTCAATTCTTTTTGTCCATTTCACTGGTTTTCCTATCTCTGCCTGCTCCTGCGTCAGTTCTTCTTCTGTTATGTTTAGTTCTTCTGTAATGTTTTGTTCCGGAGATTGTAAACCGTATTTTAAGGTTGATATATAAAGGACAACATCGTCACTCAGTTCGAACTCCAGTTTGTACGAACTGTCGATTAAGTTTTCGACAGTTAAATCGCATGTCTCTATACATTTGTCCTCGAAGTAGACTATAATGGACTCTGTGATATTTTCCAGTATGGTTGTTGTTGTGTTTACGGTTATCTCCAAGACTGTGGTAGTGACTGTAGAAGTTGTGTTAACAATTGTTGTGGTCTGGTTCTCTGGTATGGTGGTTGTGGTGTTTACGGTTGTAGTTACATTTTCCTCAATTGTAGTCGTTGTCTGATTATATGGTATTGTAGTGGTTGTATTGACAGTTGAAGTGGTTTCTTGTGTTGTTGTGGTCTGGTTTTCTGTGGTTGTTGTGGTTTCTTGAGTAGTGGTTGTCTCTGGAACGGTTGTTGTAATCTCTTCTATTGTGGAGGTTGTTTCGATCGTAGAGGTTTCCTCAGCCGTGGAAGTGGTCTCCACGGTGATTTCTGTGGTTGTGATTTCTTCGCTTTCATTTCCTGTGGCGTATCCGGTCACGCCAAATCCACTTTCATCGGTACCTAGCGTGTGATTTAGAATTATGTATCTTTTGTCCTTACTTACAAGATAAACTCTTGCATAGCCGGTCACATTACCGCTTATATATCCATTTGCTTTGATAAAGGTTAGATTGCTATACTTTTGATATTCTTCTGGAATCCAAGTATAGTTTCCTGCCTCTTCTATCTTTAAATTCAGTTCTTGAGTATATTGTTCTCCCTTTGGTACGAACAATCCTGTCATGCTCTGTTGACCATAAATTACGAAGATTGTAATAACTAGGAAAACTGTAAGCAGTATTGAAATATGTTTTAGTATTTTCACTTTTTCGCCTCCTTTCCAATACCTTTGTTTACGTAGCAGAGTTTTGCTATGCCTATTTTCCTTATCTTTATCTTTCCCAT
>JAGLWW010000113.1 GCA_023133195.1 Candidatus Aenigmatarchaeota archaeon | reverse complement strand
ATCGTATGAATAAATTAGGGATAATAGATAAAGAAAAAACTGTATTTGTTCTTGTTGATATTCAAGAGAAGTTTATTCCTGTTATCAAAGATGTGAATAAAGTTATATCAAACTCAAATATTTTGGCCAAATCTTCTGAAATATTAAACATTCCCTTAATAGTTACCGAACAATATCCCAAAGGATTGGGAAATACATCAGAAAGGATTAGTTTACCTGATAAAAATTATTTGATTGAAAAAATAAGTTTCAGTTGCTTTGGTTCTGAAGAATTTGTTAAAAAAATCGAAGAACTAAACATTGATTCGATTGTACTGTTTGGAATTGAAGCTCATGTTTGTATTTTGAAAACTGCTTTAGATGCTTTAAAAAATAATCTTGACGTTTATGTAGTAGCTGATGCCATTTCCTCAAGAACTGTGGAAAACAAGGCCATAGGAATCGAAAGGATGCGTCAGTCAGGAGTTTTCATCGTCTCAACTGAAACCCTGCTCTTCCAGTTACTGGAAAAAGCCGGGACAGAAGAATTCAAATCAATAAGCAAGCTTTTGAAGAGGGGCTGATTGTGAATATAAAGCAGCTGGAAAAAGAAATTGAAAAAATAAAGGAAAGAAACCGAGAAGTTGAGGACAACAAGGCCTGGGAAACCAGCTATACCAGAAGGATTTTGCTCGTGACATTCACTTATTTGGCAATCGGTTTCTATATGCAGGCAATTAATGTTCCAAGCCCCTGGCTGAACGCGATTGTACCTGCTGTGGCCTTCATGCTGTCCACGCTTACGCTTCCTTTCTTCAAAAAGTTGTGGCTTAAGAGATGCAAGAAGTCTGACTGATTCTTAAAAAGAATAATTTAAATAAGGTTTGACTAAAACTAAACATGCTGGAAGGAATTTGGCTTAGAGAGGAGTATAAAAACAATTTGCTTGCCATATTTTTCTTTGCGCTGGTTTTTACGTTAATGGCAGTTTATCTGACCAATTACATACTTCCAATCAGCCAGGGACTCGTGGCTGTGTTCCTAGTGTCCCTCATGGGGGCATATCCGCTTATAGCCTATTTGAGGAGCGAAGAAAAAGAGGAGATGATGAAGAGACTCTCGGAGGAAAAGCTTTTGAAGAGACACGCAAACGAACTGGCCATCTATCTGGCATTTTTCCTTGGGGTAACCTTCGGTTTCATAATAGCCGATTTCATATTCCCCCAAAGTTTCTTTGCCATACAGATAGAGATTATAGAGGGGATAAGAGGGTCTAGCCTTAGTGCAGCCGTCACAGGCAACGTAATAATAAGCGCCCTTTTTGAGAGGATACTGAACAACAACCTCTGGGTATTTTTCCTGACCTTCATAGTTTCTTTCCTGTTTTCCGCAGGAATGATTTTCGTGCTCGTGTGGAACGCATCTGTTTTGGGAGTTTTCATTGCAAGAGCGTCCGGCGGTGTATCGGAAATGCACATAATCGCCCTTTCTTATCTCCCTCATGGAATACTTGAAATAGCGTCATACATACTGGCCGGGATAAGCGGGGCGCTGCTCTCCTACCAGTTCGGCTACTATTACACGACTAAAGAATACAAAAAGGAGACATTTTTCAGGGTTGTAAAGGATTCTGTTGTCCTAATAATATGTGGCCTGACATGCCTGTTTGTGGCCGGATTAATAGAAATTTTGTGATTCAAATGTTACAGGAAGATTTGGAAAAAAGACTGGAAGAAATTGAATCAAAAATAGAGGAACTTGAGGACATGATTCTGGATAACAAGCTGAAAATAATGGATATTTTCTCCAAGTCAGAAAAAAAAGGTCCGTCTGTGATTAAATTTGACGCTCCGAAAAAGGCAGAAGCAAAGCTGGAGGAAAAAGAGGTCAACCCTGCTCCGAAACCAAAAAAACCAATAAGTCCGTTAAGAAAGATTTTCAAGCCGAAAAAAGCAGAACCCGAGGAAATAGAGAACCTGAAAGACAGGGCCAAAAAAATAAAAGATATGTTAAGGGAATTGAAATGAGAAGGAAAAAAGATAAGGATAAGAAAAA
This sequence comes from Candidatus Aenigmatarchaeota archaeon, assembly GCA_023133195.1. Lineage (GTDB taxonomy): Archaea > Aenigmatarchaeota > Aenigmatarchaeia > PWEA01 > JAGHBM01 > JAGLWW01. The sequence continues at coordinate 542 of JAGLWW010000113.1, read as the reverse complement.
AGGTATAAAAAATGATATAGCAAAAACTGTAAGGAATGCTATAAAAGACAATCTGGAAGAGTCCAAAAAAGATATAATAAATAAAATAGAGAATGAGATAGAAAAGGATTTCAGCCAGAGAATAGAAAAACTTGAGGCAAAAGTTGAGAAGAATGTGGAAGATTTTCTTTTGAAAAAATTTGACAGCATGATTTACAAATTTTCCGAAAACGTGAAAAACAACGCACAATCCAAATACCAACCGGGGAAGACCGAAGATATTTCAAACATAAGGGAGCATATAAAGGAGATAATGGATATACAAGAGGAGATGATTTCCAAGATGCATCAAAAGTCGTCCCAAGAACCCTTTGATGTGAGCGAAATTACAAACCAGTTAAATGAACTTAGTTCTTTTGTAAATGCAAACGGCAGGGAAATAAAAAGCATGGTTTTGCAGATAGAAGATTTAAAGAAGAAACGAGAAACGGTTGTAAAATCGGATGCGGGTCTGGATGGAATCAGAAAGGATTTGGAAGAAAAATTCTTTGACATAAACAAGA
>JAGLWW010000112.1 GCA_023133195.1 Candidatus Aenigmatarchaeota archaeon | reverse complement strand
TCTTTCGTCCTTTCACTCGGTGCCGATTTCCGTCTTCTAAGCCACAGTTCCACCGCCCTGAAATCAAAAAAGCCTGTCATCTCCATTTGCGCAGTTCGCACGGGTTGCGGAAAATCCCAGACCACGAGAAAGGTATGCGAAATCCTGAAATCGCTTGGGATAAAGTTCACGGTCATCCGCCACCCAATGCCTTATGGTGATTTGAAAAAGCAGGCAGTGCAGCGTTTCTCCAGTTACAAAGATTTGAAAAAACATGAGTGCACAATAGAGGAAAGAGAAGAATATGAACCGCACATAGAAAAGGGAAACGTGGTCTACGCGGGAGTGGATTACGGAAGAATTTTGAAGAGAGCAGAAAAAGAAAGCGATGTGATAGTTTGGGATGGCGGAAACAACGATTTCTCCTTCCTGTGTTCTGATTTGTACATAGTGGTCACGGACCCGCACAGGGCCGGACACGAAATGGATTACCATCCCGGCGGGGCCAACCTAAGGATTGCCGATGTTGTTGTCATAAACAAGGAGGATACCGCCCTGAAGGAGGACATAGAAAAAGTGAGAAACAATATAAAGAAAATAAATCAAAAGGCAGTAATAATCGATGCAAATTCCCCCGTCTTCCTGGAAGACCCCGAAAAGGTGAGGGACAAAAAAGTTCTTGTGATAGAGGACGGACCAACCCTGACTCACGGCGGAATGAGCTTTGGAGCGGGTTACGTGGCAGCAAAATCCTTTACAAAAAAGATTGTTGACCCAAGGCCTTACGCCGAGGGTTCGATAAAAAAAACTTTTGAAAAGTACAGGCACCTGAAAGAAGTTTTACCAGCCATGGGCTATAACCTGACCCAGATAAAAGAACTTGAAAATACAATAAACAAGGCCGATTGCGATGCCGTGGTAATAGGCACGCCGATAGACCTCACGCGCTTCATAAAGATAAACAAGCCGCACACAAGGGTCTTCTACGAGCTTGAGGAAAAAGGAAAACTAAAGAAAGAAATAAAAAAACTCCTCAAAAAGAAGAAATTAATAAAATAAAAAAGAACGAGCCTAAATCTGGCTCGTCAATCCTGTTGCAGCTTCTCTTATGTTTTCTGCTGTGTAAATTGCAGTTCCTACTATTCCATGAAATCTATTTCCCGCAGCTTCTGCACCTTCATTAATGTTTCCACCCTGTCTTATTAGACCAGGTGAATAAACTCCAGGGTCTTTTACACCAAATTCTGCCAACCATTCTTTGAAAAGCTTTATTTTATCAGGTTTGTTTCCAGGCATAACATAATCCTGTATTCCCATTCTTGCAGCTATTTCTATTTTATCACGAACCGAACCTTTTCTTTGGTAGCCCGGTATGTCTCTGTCAATTCCAAGTTCTTCTTTGAATATCTTGGTATAATCTCTAACCAACTCGCCTTTTTTGTTGGTAAGTTGTCTAAAGTCTCCATCAAGATATCTTGGATGTGTCATTTCTGTGACTATTATTACTCCAAGATTTCTGCTCTGGGCCTCCTTGGTCCAATCATATTGTACTGCAGGACCAGATTGCGGGTCCAAAATAACAGCATCAACTTCTGCCTTTTCCATTACATCCATAAACTGTTTTGCTGTAAAAGTTATATCTGTAGCTGCTTTCTGATGGTCAAAGATTACTATTTTATCAGTTTTATCTCTCACCAATTTTGTAACTTTGGGTAAAGATTCAAGATAACCCAAAGTAAAACCGACTTTATAAGCACATATCTTTTCCACATCTGCTGTTGCTTCTACAATCTCTTCAAATTTATCAAATGGAACATCACATGCAGGTATCACGCTTCTTTCCATCTCTATTACTCTTTCCACAAAATCACCTCAAAATTTTATTTAAATCATATGTTTCCATCACTGATATTCCATATTTTTCCTGAATGGCATCTTCAAATTCATCAAGCTTTCCCGCATCATATAAGAGTTGGCAGTGTTTTTTGATGAACTTTTCGGCCCTGTTCTGCTTGCTCCCGTTGGGGTCAAAAGCATCCACAATGGCCAGTGCCCCGTTATCTTTTAGATAGTTCTTTGTCCACTCCATAGAGTCTTTCATGTATTCCAGTACCCTTTCAGGATTATTGGAATATTTTTTAACAAAATCCTCGTCAATTGCGACAAAGGAATGGACATTGACTGGTTCGGGTAGGTCAGCAAGCATTTTCTCTCCACCCTGACATCTGGTAACCACCGCTACCAAATCATTAATAGTTGCACCTTTTTTTCTTAGCATAGACACCCATCCCATTTCCTGCCAGTTTTCAATTCTGTAAATGTTTGAGCCTTTTGTAATCAAGTCAACTACGTGGACAGCATATTTTCCTTTAAGTGAATAAGAGGGATCTATAGAACCGTTTCTTATGACTTCAATTTTGTCTTCTTCACCCTGTTTTTGTTTGTAGAGAGAAACGTGTGGCACATCCAGCTTGTTGGCAACAGGGCCTGAAAAAATCCAGTCTCTTCTCTGGCCACCGGACACAACACGTCTTTCCTTTTCAATTCCGTCAAAAAGTTCATCCACTTTTTCGCTAATTATTTTAATTTCCTCATTGAA
>JAGLWW010000111.1 GCA_023133195.1 Candidatus Aenigmatarchaeota archaeon | reverse complement strand
GGAGAAGGCGGGATGATAACCACGGACAACGAAAAACTGGCAGAGCATCTCAAACAGCTAAGAAACCACGGCCAGAGCAGGACTTATGAACACGAGACCCTCGGATTCAACCTGAGGATGACAAACATAAACGCGGCAATCGGTCTGGAGCAACTGAAGAAACTGGATTCCTTCAACCAGAGCAGGGTGGAGAACGCACAGTTCCTGACACGGAATCTTAAAGACATTGTAGAAACACCGTACATATCACAGGACGTGAAACACGTCTTCCACCAGTATACAATAAAAACGGAAAACAGGGATTTGCTTCTTCAAAAGCTGAATGAAAACGGCGTTGGGGCCAGAGTCTACTATTCAAAACCAATTCACAAGCAACCGTTTTACATAAAAATGGGTTACAAAGATTTTTTGCCAGTGACAGAAGAAATGTCCAAAAAAGTCTTATCCCTGCCAATTCACCCAGGCATCAAAAAAGAAGACCTAGAGCACATAGTAAAAATAATTAAAGATTAACCCTTTCCAATTCCTTTGTAAACAAATCCCATTTCTTCACACAATTTTTTGTCAAACAGATTTCTTCCATCTACAATCAGTGGAGTTCTCATAAGTTTTTTTATTTTCTCCAGTTCCCCACTCGTATTCAGTTTTCTAAATTCTGCGTGGTCTGTTGCCAAAACCAGACAGTCACTGTTCTTAAGACAACTTTCAAAATCAGAATAACCTTCAGCGTAAGGGTCATAAGCCTCTACTTCAAACAATCCTTTCTTCAGTTCCTCTATTATAACCAGCGAAGGAGAGTTTCTAGTGTCTTCTGTATCTTTCACAAAAGCCATTCCAAGTATGCTTACTTTAGGATTTTTCTCTTTTAAATTTTCTTTAACCAAATCCACGACGTGATGTGGCATATAATTGTTTATCCTTCTGGCCTCTCTTATAAAAGTCGGTTCATACACACCGCTGACACTATGCGCCAGAAGCCTTGAATCTTTTGGTATGCAATGACCACCGACACCCGCACCTGGAGTATACATATCTCTCCAAGGACATTTGTTCACCAGTTTCCTTACATCATATACGTCAGCACCAAGTTTTTCACATATCAAAGCCATTTCATTTGCAAATGCTATCTGCACGTCACGATAAGTGTTTTCTATTGTTTTGACTAGCTCTGCGCTGGTCATGTCCGTCACATCCAAATTTCCCTTGACGATTTTGCTGTAAAATTCTTTTGCCTTTTCTCCACTTTCTTTATTTATTGCACCAATTACTCGGTTGAAATTTTCCAGCTGGTATAAGAGATGACCAGGTCTTACCCTCTCCGGACAGTGAACCAAATAAAAATCTTCACCCGCTTTCATTCCCGACTCTTTTTCCAGAACAGATTTTACAATGTTGACCATAGTCTTGGGAGCGAGTGTTGATTCTATGCTAATCAAACAACCTTTCTTTAACCTCTTACCAACTTCTTCTACAGCTCCTTTTAAGAAAGAATAGTCGGGGACATCACCTTTCATCGGCGTTTGTACAGACACCAAAATAAAATCAGCGTCTTTACACTCATCATAATCCAGACTCGCTTTTAATTTTCCTTCTTTTACAACCCCCTCCACAAGCTCCTTCATTCCAGGTTCCTCGCCTTTTAAAGGGAAGACTCCCTGATTAATTTTTTCTATTTTTTTTCTGTCAACATCTATACCCACAACATTGTAACCGGCTTCCGCGAACTTGGCTGCAACCGGGATGCCGACATAACCAAGACCGACTACACAAATTTTCTCAGTCATTTTTTCTCACCTTTTCATCTTCTCCAAAATTTTAGAAACAATTTCCAAATTTTTCTTGCCTTCTTCACCATCAACACTAGGATTTTTTCTTGTCCTCACACAGTCTATAAATTCCAACAACTCGTTTTTAAGAGGCTCGCCCCTCACGTTTATTGTTTCCAACTTTTCGACGAAAGTAGGTATAGTATCATAAGTGATTTTTGCCTGGCTGTATGTTCTGATTGTCTGTCCGAAGTAGTCGACATCTATAAGCTTGTCTTCGCACGTCACTTCTATTTTTCTTATCTTTTTCTGGGTTCTCCTGTCTGAAAGGTGAACGACAGGAACATTACCATATCTTAGGACTGCTTTTGCCCAGTCCTCGTAATCGGATTTCACGGAACCCCCGATAACATAATCAATCTTCGGTTGTTCTCCCGTCAGGTATCTCACAACGTCAATATCATGCACCATCAAGTCCAGAATTATTCCACAGTCGTTTATTCTATTGATGAAGGGGTTTCTTCTTTTTGTCTCTATCTCTTGGATTTTTTCATTTTTTAATATGGCCTTCAGTTTTTCTATCACCGGGTTGAACCTTTCAATATGCCCCACCATAAACACACGTTCGTTTTGCTTTGCTGTTTTTATCATCTCTTCAGCTTCCTTAATGTTCAGAGCCATTGGTTTTTCCACAAGTACATCCACTCCGTTCCCGAGAAAAAAATTAGCAACATCTCTATGTAATGACGTGGGAACGGCAACCGTTACGGCATCCACTTTTCCTATCATATCCTTTATACCACTATAAGCAC
>JAGLWW010000110.1 GCA_023133195.1 Candidatus Aenigmatarchaeota archaeon | reverse complement strand
AAGAGGCATTTAAAAGTAAAAGATTTGCATTCGGAATCGGATGGTTCAAGCTTATAACAGCAATAATTGCTGCTGCTGCCGTTTCTCTTGGGTTTGGCGGCTATTTTTCAGGTTTGTTTGGTGTAAGTCCATTAATAGGAGCAATTTTAATAGTTTTAATGGCCCTGTTTTTTAACATCTATAGTGTTAAAAGCACTTTAAAAATCAGTGCAATATTCGTTGGCATAACTATCTTTGGTTTATTATTGATAATTTTCACTGGTTCAGGATACATCGGTTCTATTGATTATCTTGATTTTACTTTTGGGTGGGGTGGTGTTTTCACATCAGCTGCACTGATATTTTTTGCGTTCTTAGGGTTTGAAGATGTTGCAAACTTAAGTGAAGAAGCTAAGAATCCAAGAAAGGTCTTGCCAAAGGCAATTATAATATCAATAATTGTTTCAACTATCATCTATACTATTGTTTCTTTGGTATCAATAAGTGTTGTTCCCTGGAATGAGCTGGCTGTTTCAGCATCGCCATTAACCCAGGTAGCAGAAGTTACAATGGGTTCCACGGGTTCATTACTAATGTCATTGATAGCATTATTTGCAACAGGGAGCACTGTATTTGTTTTGTTTTTTGCATATTCCAGAATGATATTTGGAATGGCTGAAAGGGGTTCTCTGCCATTAATATTTTTGAAAATCTCAAAGAAAAGAAGAGTACCATACACTGCTCTGATTTGTGTGGGGATAATAACAATTCTATTTATACTATTGCAAGATTTGAAGTTTGTAGCTTCTCTTACAGATTTCGGGGCACTGTCTATATTCATGGTAGTTAATTTATCATTAATTGTTTTAAGATACAAAAAACCACATCTTCGCGGGCAGTTCAAAGTTCCATTGAATATCGGCAGGTTTCCAATATTGCCTGCAATTGGAGCTGGATTCTCTCTCTATATGCTTACAACGTTGAGCTTGATTGTGGCTATTCTAAGTTTGTTAATATTTGTAATAGGTGTTATTATTTTCAGTTTATTTATAGATAAAAAATAAATCTAAACTTTTAATTGTTTAAGTGGTTTTTATGAAGATAATAGGAAGAGGGGCCGAGGCAGTTCTGTATATGGAAGAAGGCAATCTGGTAAAGGAAAGAATAAAGAAGGGTTATCGCATTGAGGAAATTGATAGCAGGATTAGGAAAAGGAGAACCCGCCTTGAATCAAAGATTCTTTCAAGAGCAAGAAGGATTGGCGTGCCCACTCCTTCTGTTGTGGAAACAGAAGACTACAAAATCGTGATGGAGTTCATAGAAGGTGAAAGGATAAAGGAAAAACTGCAGAAAGTTTCATCCAAGGAAAGAAAGGAACTGACCGAAGAAATAGGCAGGCTAGTTGGTACTTTACATTCAGCAGGAATAATTCACGGGGATTTGACCACTTCAAACATGATTTTCCGTGACAAAATTTACTTCATAGATTTTGGCTTGGGTTTTCATTCCACGTCCGTTGAGGATCAGGCAATTGATTTGCATCTTCTTCACCAGGCATACCAGAGCACGCACTTCCGCTATCTGGAGCAACTCTGGGACTGCACAGTGAAGGGCTACAAGGAGACTTTTGAAGGCTGGGATTCCGTTCTTAAGAGATTGGAGCAGATAAGGAAGAGGGGGCGCTACACGAAAAGATAATCAGGTTAAGCTTTAAATATTTCTTCTAACCAACTAGATTTAATGTTCAAGGATTGGATTAAATGGGGTACAACGGCAGACAAGATTGAAAGCGTTTCTTTAGTAATTCTCTTAATAGCTTCCGCTTTCACGATTATAGGAATTTCCGTGGGAGTCTTTATTCCCGGAATACCGGTTGCCATTGCAATAGCTGGGGCGTTCCTTGTTCTGGTCTCAATAATTTTTTACGTTATAAGCGAGTTCGTAAGGATTTTGGAGAAAAAAGAGTGAAAATTCCAAATAAGATTAAGCTGTCTTTTCTTTTTTTGGATTTAATATGTGGTTCCAAACTTCAATTAGTTCTTGATTTTCATATATATTTTCAGTATGCACCTTCTTTTGAGGATTAAAAATAATTCTGTTCTTTTCCACTTCGTTCAGATTTCTTTTCCGAGAAGGACTTTCATCTTCCGCGAACTCTTTTATAACATCCCTTTTTATTTTCCATGTGTGAGTTCTCCAATTTTCAGGAGGTTTATATTTGTTATTTGCGTATTCGCTTATTCCACTTATTTTGTACTCTTCCCTTCCAGTTTCAAGTATACCCACTTCTTCCAAAATGTAGAACAGTTGCCTGTCTGCTGGGTCTAATGTATTATCTATAATACAGTCATCATAGCCAAAAAGGTCAAGGACAAATTCTGCAGATCTTTTTGTTTCTTTTTCATTCGCTCCCGTTCTGTTGACAATAGCCTTGCTAAATTCCTCAAGCGTAGTTATGTCACCGCTATAGTTCTTTGCTGTTATAGGGGGTGCTGAATACGTTTCTTCTTTATCTGAATGGACTTTATCCTTTATTTTTTCCAAAATTTCCATTTCGTCTTTTTTCAAATATTCTGTTTCCAAGCTCCCCTTAAGTTCT
>JAGLWW010000011.1 GCA_023133195.1 Candidatus Aenigmatarchaeota archaeon | reverse complement strand
GCAAATTTAATTTTGTTTCTAAAAATATAAGCATTCAAAACAAATTCTTTTTATGAAACCAAAATTTTGTCCAGCCTGCGGAAAAGAAACTGATGTCCTTTTTAACGGACTTTGTGAGTCATGTTTTGGAAAGAAAAATAAACTGGCAGAAATACCTGAAAAAATAAAAATTAAAGTTTGTAGCGACTGCGGAAAGATTGAAGGAGCAAGAATCAGAAAATTCGATGAAAAAGAAGTTGAAAAAATAATCATGAAAAACATTAAAACCAATGGAAAAATCAAAGACATTAAAATCACGGAAAGAAACGATATAGTGAAGATAGAAGTTTCTGGCTTGATGGAAGGTAAAATTGAAAAAAAGGAGATACTTGAAACAAAAATAATGATAAAGAAAAGATTATGTGAAGTATGTGGAAAAGTCAGGGGAGGATATTATGAGGCCGTGCTACAAATAAGGTCGGGGGATAAAAAAAAGATAGAGAACTCTCTAAATATATTGAAAAATATAATAAGTAAAAAAGGTGTTATAACAAAAATTGAACAGAATAAAAATGGGGTGGACATATATTTTACACCCAAAAAAATTTTGAAGTATGTGCTAAAAAGCCTGCCAAAAACAAAAGAAATAAAAAGGTCTTATACATTGGTTACAAAAAAAGACGGTAGGGATTTATATAGGAATACTGTACTAGTTAGATTGTGATTTTATGGAACAACCGATAACAAGAATCAGAACTCCGAGAGAAGGTGATATGCTTGGAAGGGTTGTAAATCTTCTTGGTGCCAACAGACTCATGGTTGAATGTGAAGATGGAAAAGAAAGAATATGTAGAATACCTGGAAAACTCAAAAAAAGGGTGTGGACAAGAGTAGATGACGTGGTGATTATAAAACCCTGGGATACACAGTCAGACTCCAGAGGAGATCTCGTCTGGAGATATACAAAAACGGAAGTAGAATTTATGAAGAGAAGGGGCTATTTAAATAATTTATAGGGAAAGACATGATAAAAAATGTGAAAATTCCTGAAGAAAGGATTGGTGTAATAAAATCATGCATCAAAGATTTAGGAAATAAAACCAAAGCGAAGGTAGTTGTTGAAGACAAAAAAGTTAAAATAGAAGGAGAGCCACTTGATGTATGGAAAACCAAGGACATTGTAAAGGCAATAGGAAGGGGATTTAGTCCACAAAAGGCTTTCCGACTTTTGAACGACGAAAGCATTTTATATGTTATAAACCTTAAAGAATACCAAAACACTGAAAAGGGATTGAAAAGAATAAAAGGAAGGTTAATAGGAAGAGAAGGGAAAACCAGGGAAAAAATTGAAGAAATAAGTGACAGTATTATATCAGTTTACGGGAAAACTGTTTCAATAATAGCTTACTCTGAAAAAATTTCATTTGTAAGGGAAGCAATAGAAATGCTTATAAATGGATCCAAACATAATAAAGTTTATAATTTTTTATATAGGTGTTTTGATGACCGATAAAATAAAAACAGCAGTAGAAATGGCAAAGGAACAGAGAGCCATATCCGTGGCGGAGTTCTTTGAAAAAAACAGACATTTACTGGGATTTGACAACCCGACAAAGTCATTGCTAACTGTGGTCAAAGAAGCTGTGGATAATGCACTTGACGCCTGTGAGGAGGCCAATATTCTTCCTGACATAGATGTTGATATTAAACAACTGGAAGAGAACAGGTATCAAGTGACTGTAGAAGATAATGGACCGGGAATTCTAAGGGAACAAATACCAAAAATATTTGCAAAACTTCTTTATGGTTCCAAGTTTCACCGTTTGAGACAGAGCAGAGGGCAGCAGGGAATAGGCATTTCTTCATCTGTTTTATATTCTCAGCTCACAACGGGTTACCCTGCCGTAATTTATAGCAAACCAAAAGCAAAGGGAAAAACCCATGTATTCCATCTAAAAATTGACACTATAAAAAACGAACCCGAAATAATAAAGGAAGATTTAATAGATGACGGTATGAAACACACAGGAACTAAAATAATCATGATTCTTGAAGGAAAATATATACAAAGATATCATTCTGCTGATGAATACCTGAAGCAAACAGCTATTGTAAATCCATGGGCACACATAACTTATAAATCACCGATTGGAGAAAAATTTGATTTTCCAAGAGTGATAAACAAGCTATCTAAAAGACCAAAAGAGATAAAACCTCATCCGTACGGAGTTGAACTGGGCATACTCATAAGGATGCTTAAAAATACTAAATCCAGAAACTTGTCCGGATTTTTGCAAAATGAATTTTGCAGAATAGGTTCTACATCATCTGAAGAGATATGTAGATTGGCTGCTTTGAAACCGGAAGATAATCCAAAAAACCTTGACCACAAAGCCCAGCAGAACCTAATCAAAGCAATGCAGAGAGTAAAACTTATGAGACCGCCTACAGATTGCTTATCTCCTATAGGAGACAAACTGCTCGAACAAGGCATAAGCAAGGAAATAAATGCAGAATTCGTGACTACTATAACAAGAGAACCTTCTGTCTACAGAGGTATACCATTCCAGATAGAAGCAGGACTGGCTTATGGAGGAGAACTGAAAGAAAAGAAAAACGAGGAGGGAAAATCAGATCAAGTAAAGGTAATGAGATTTGCAAACAAGATACCTCTTTTATACGAACCTTCAGGTTGTTCGATAACCAAGTCCATTTCATCAATAAAATGGAGAAGATATGGATTGGAACAATCATCGGGAAGTATACCACGGGGTCCTGCAATAATTGCAGTTCATATAGCATCTGCATGGGTACCTTACACATCAGAAAGCAAGGAATCCATAGCCAACTATCCAGAGATAATAAAAGAAATGAAACTTGCCTTGCAGGATTGCGCCAGAAAAATGTTAAGACATATAAGAAAGCAGACCAAAGTAAAGAGAGAAACGGAGAGATTAAACATATTTGAAAGTTATATCCCACTTATAATCGAAAATGCGAAAGAATTAGCTGAAGTAAAAACAAAAATAGATGCAAAACCTATAATAGACAAAGTAATAAAAAAGGATTTGATTGAATATGGCAAAAAAAGGTAATGAAATCAAAAAAAATCTGGAAGACATAGGTAAGAAAATAATAGAGGATGCAAAGAGAGGGAAAGTCCCTAATATTAGTGTACCGGCCAGAGTAACAAATAACATAGTATTTGACCCCAAATATCTTTGTTATGTTCTTGGTGACAAGACTGTTACAAGAAGTGCTGGAAATGTCAGACACGTAAAACCACTGGCCCAGATGCTCAAAGTAGCTTCTTTTTGTAAAGGACTTGTTGGTGGCACGAAGCATGAAACCAAGAGAGGTTTGTATTATATATCCGAATCATGGGGAGAAAAACTGAAGTTCGACGAACAGCAGGAATCTGACAACCTGATAGAAGACATAGAAGCCATAATAGGGCTACCGAGAGAAGACATACATATAATACCAAATCCGGGTGGCTCTGTCTACGGGGACCTTACGCTAAAATTTAAAAATCCTGCAGGAAAATGGATGAAAGTAAATTGTTTACAAACCGCGGATGGTCAGACGATAGGACCAAGAATGTGCGAGGCTGAGATTGAAAATTGTAATGCCAAAATGATTATAGCAATAGAAACTGCTGGTATGTACAACAGATTGATGGAAGAAAATGCCCATGAAAAATTCAATGCAATCCTAGTGAACTTGGGTGGTCAGGCAACACGTGCAACCAGAAGACTGATAAAAAGAATAAACGAGATAAAAAATATTCCAGTTTTTATATTCACTGACGGTGACCCGTGGGGGCTTCATATAGCCATGGTTGTGATGGCTGGTTCAGCAAAATCCGCACACGTAAACAGGATGCTGGCCACCCCTTCGGCAACATGGATTGGAGTGACTGCATCTGATATAAAAAAATACAAGCTCAGGTCAGACAAGCTCAAGGATGTGGATTTCACGAGGATAAAAGAGCTTAAAAAAGACCCGAGATATAAAAATGACAAAAGACTACAGGAAGAACTGAAGACATGGGAGGAGATTAAGAAGAAAGCTGAACAGCAGGCTCTTCTAAAATACGGACTGAGATATGTTGTGGACAAATATTTGCCTGCAAAGTTCAAGGAATTAGGAGTGAAGATAAAATAAAAACTTAAATACTTCTTGTTACCCATTATTGACATAGATTAATACATACTTCAAAAATGCCTCGGTAGCTCAGCGGAAGAGCGCTCGATTCTGCACAATACTCCGTGTAGGAAGCGAAGCTGTTAACCGAGAGATCGCAGGTTCAAAGAGTTTGAGTTGCACGAAGTGTATCCCTGTGCAACCAATTTCAAATTCCTGCCCGAGGCGCCAACATTAAACAATTAATAATAAGAAATCAAAAAATATTGAGGGGGAGGTAGCTCAGCCTGGGAGAGCGCTACCCTGAAGAAGCTAAAAGACGCAGATTTTATCTGCGTCAATCTGTAAGGTAGTTGTCGTGGGTTCAAAAACTCGATGTACATATGGTGTACGTCTTTGGGTTTCCCACCCTTCCCACCAACAAATTAAGCTACATATAATGTAGCTCTTTATGAGAGTGATAAAATGAAGATAAAAATTTTGCAAGTAGGGGAAATCCAACCCAATATCCTGGATATAATAGTTGATAACCTGAACAAAAGATTTAAGAACAAGTTCTATTTTGGAGGCAAAATTGACATTCCTGAAGATTCCTATGATAAATTCAAAAACCAGTATAATTCAGGAGTTGTTGTAAAAACCCTGAAAAACGAAAAGGGAGAAGATGACAAAGTAGTAGGAATTACTTCAAATGACTTATATTATAAGGACTTAAACTTTGTTTTTGGATTGACTGAGGAAAATGTATGTATAGTGAGCACAGCCAGACTTGACCCGCAATTTTATGGAAATTCTGCAAATTTTGAATTGCTTATAAACAGGACTCTAAAGGAGGTTGTACATGAAGTTGGTCATATGTTTGGTTTAAAACATTGTACCAATCCTTTATGCGTGATGTCATTTTCTAGTTCCATATCTTATGTGGATGACAAAAAAGATGAGTTCTGCAAAGATTGTACCTTAAAAATTTCAATGGAGGATATAAGAATATGACAAAGAAGGAAAATATGAAAAAAGATGGAAAACTTTTTAAAGCAGGGATTATAGGCAATGAAATAGTTGTATGGAAAAACGCTGAAGAAGTATATGAAATAGGATGTTATGGAAAAATTATAGATGATCATCTTGTTCTGAGCCCTTGTGAAGCGCTTCATCTCATAGAAAGAAAAAAATTGGAAGTGAAGGAAGGTAAGAAAAAATTAAACAAAAAAAAGTTTTTTGAAAGAGCGTGTGAGATTGATAAAGAGTTTCCACAGAAATATACCGTATATAAGGACCTGAGAGAAAGAGGATTTTTGGTCAGAACAGGATTTAAGTTTGGTACTCATTTTAGGGTGTATGATCGCGGTGTTAAGCTTAAGAGAGGACCGAAATCTGCTAAGGAACACACGAAATGGATAGTACATGCCATTCCTGAAAAATTTCAATGTTCCTATGCAGAACTCTCCAGAGCAGTGAGACTTGCCCAAAACATAAGAACCCATTTGATTTGGGCGGTAGTAGATGAGGAAGGAGATTGTACATACTATGAAATTATACGGATAACACCTTAGGTGATTCAATGAATTTAACTAATCTTATCAGAGAGAATTTTGTAAGAGTGACTCCTGAAACAAATATATCCAAGATAGTCAGTAAGATGATGAAAGGCGAAGAGGTTGTTGTGGTTTGTGATGAAAATAATTTCATCGGCATAATATCGGCAAATGATATAATAGATAGAGATTACCCGATTGAAACCAAAGCTAAGACATTAGTAAGAAAGAATATTCCAAAAATAGAAGGTGATGTGGATTTTATAAAGGCTGCCAAAATATTTTTGGAAAACAATATAAAAGCAATTCCTATTTTCTTCAAAGATGAATTGACCGGTCTTTTATATGAAAAGGATTTCATAATGAATTCCGATTGCCTGAAAGAAATAGACAAAACCACTGAAGATATCGCAAGTGTCCCGGAAGTCATAGAAAAAAATGAGAGTATAGGCAAAGCCCGGACAATTATCAAGGAAAACAATATAAGCAGGCTGCCCGTGGTGGATGAGGAGGGTAAACTGATTGGAATAATAGACATAGAAGATTTCCTGAAGACTGTTAACCCGAAAGAAAGTGTTGGAAGAGAAGATAATGTAGGTGACTCTATTCCTGAATACAAATTCCCTGTGACTACTATAATGAATTCAAATCCTTTGTCTATAGATGGTGGAATCTCTTGTAATAAAGCAATAAAACTCTTGAGAAAGCATGACAGTTCATATATTTTAATAACCAAAGAGAAGAAACCTGTGGGAATCATTACTTCAAAGGATATCCTAGAAATGATAGCATCCTCCGTGAAAAAGGAGGGAGTTTACGTGCAGATAACAGGTCTGGGAGAAATTGAAGATTCGTTTGACATGGATAAGATAGATGATGCTATAGAAGACTCCGTGAAAAAAATCGGGAGAATATACGAAGATATAGAATATATTTTTGTTCATATAAAATCCAGTCAGAAAAAAGGAGAACGAAGGTTATATTCTATAAGGACAAGAATTTTCACTCCTGTTGGCCTGTATGTAAGCAAATCTTCCGGGTGGAACCCGATAGCAACTATAGATGAGGCACTTGGTCGGCTGGAGAGACAGATAATAGAAGAACATGAAAAACAAAGAGATTTAAAAAGACCTAAGAATCCGTAAGTTCGGTTTTAAAAGTTCTATTCCAAAATTCCATTCCTTCCTGCCCTAGTATTTCTTTTCCTATCATTCTTGACTGTAAATCATCTCTAACCTCATCTGGTTCTAACGGTCTATCAAATTCTGTATAATCAGGCAAATTAGGTGGCTTAAATCTTGGTAGTCCTAATGCATCTGAAAGTTTATATAAAAGTCTTTTGTTTTTCTCAACCCAAGACATATCTTCTGACATCGTCTTGTATATGTCATTCATAGCTTTTCTTAATTTCTTATTTTCTGATGTTTCATTTTCTTTAAAATATTGATCAATGTCTGGTAAGACAACGATCTTCTCTCTCAACTCTTTAGAAATCTTTTTCTTTATTTGAGATGGTATTTCCCTTATTTTAGTTTCATCAAAATTTTTGTACAATCCATTAAGATTATCGAATTTTATTAATTTTAGTTCTTTATAACCGACCTTCTCTTTTTTGTATATTCGAGCGTAATAATGTGTCATTTCAGGTAAAAGAAATTGAGGTTTTGTACCATTTATCTGAACAGCAAAACCGTCAGACTCTATCACATTAATTACCTTAGTAAGGCCAACCTCTTCCAAAACATCGTATGACATAATACTAATAATAATTGGTTAGAAAACTTTAAATTCTAAGCTTCATTTAGAAATTCTTCTATTTTGACTTTGAGTTCATTTATTTTTACCCGGACCTGTTCGGTTGAGTCGCGATTTCTCACTGTAACTGTGTTATCCTTGAGTGTGTCAAAGTCTATGGTTATACATAGAGGCGTTCCTATTTCATCCTGTCTTGCGTAACGCCTACCTATTGAACCAGTGTTGTCATAAAAACATGTAAATTGTTTCCTAAGCTCCTGATATATTTCATTGGCCTTCTCCGGCAGGCCCTCCTTCTTGACCAAGGGTAGCACAGCACAGTCAAACGGTGCTACTTTTAGAGGTAAGGCCAAAATGGATTTATCTTCCCTCTCAGTATAGAAAAGTTCCAACAGAGCGTAAACGTTTCTGTCAATTCCGAAAGCCAACTCTACAACATGGGGAATGAACTTCTTTTCTTCAAAGAACACTTCCTGTTTTTCTCCGCTAAGCTTTTCATGTGCTTTTAAATCATAGTCAGTCCTGTAATGTATTCCGCAAAGCTCCCCGAATCCTTCCAAAGCTTCCAGCCTGACCTCAAAATCCCAGTGTAGTTTGTTGTAGAAAGCACGCTCCTCTTGGTTTAGTTCAAAGAACCTTATTTTTTCTCTTGGATAATTTAGAACTTCTAAATAGAATCTCTGTATCTGTGCCATGTAATAAACGTAAAACTTTGGCAAATCAAACTTTTCTATGGTTTCTTCGCAACTGAGTTCGGTTAATTTGTCTCTGGAAGAAGCAGGAAGTAATCTTAGTTTATAGTCTTTAATATCATCCCAGTTAGAATGTTCTTCTACTTTTTCAGGATCAAAAAATATCTGAAGTTCTGCCTGCGTAAACTCCCTTGTACGATATACACCCTGTCTTGGTGATATCTCATTTCTGAAAGCTTTTCCTATTACGGCCAAACCAAGAGGTAGTTTCTTCCTCAAAGCATTAAATTCCTGGGAAAAGTTCAGGTATGACCCTTGTGCCGTTTCAGGCCTGAGATAAGCCCTTATTTTATCATATGCTCCTACATCAACCGGGAACATAAGCTCAAGTTCAGACACATCTGTTAGAGCTCCGCCACACTTAGGACATTTAATTTCGTGTTTCTTTATTAGTTCGGTCATCTCCTCCTTGCTCATACCCTCAAATTTTTCTTTTAGTTGTTTTTCCAGAATCTGGTCGGCCCTTTCAACAAAATCACACTTTGAACACTTCACTATGGGATCTGTAAAGTGATCTAAGTGACCTGATGCCTTGAAGACTTCTTCTTTCATTATCAGGGACGGAGATATTTCAAAAAAATTTGGATTTAAACCCAAGAAAAAATTTCTCCATATATCCTCAAATTTTCTCTTCATAAGGGTCCCGAGGTGACCATAATCATAAAATCCAGACAGTCCACCATACTGCTCACAGCTTTTCCAGATGAATCCCCTTCTCTTTATTATGCTGTTTATCTTATCCAAAGACATATTCATCAACTATAGTTTAACGTATAATTATTTAAAAATACCCTGTTGTTGACTGTTTTTTTAATTTCCTTTTGAACCATTCTCTTATATAGTACTTTATACAAATCCTGTTAAAACCTTTGTCAAATCTTCTTGAAGAAACCGGAAGCATCATATCTCTATGAAATTTTACCCTAAAGGTCTTTCTTAATCTAATACCCATATCATAGTCTTCCAAAAATTTGAATCTAAAAGGATACTTTCTGAGCACTTCTTTTTTAAAAGCCATGTTTGCTCCCCAGACACTCTGATATCCTATTTTACTCATAAATCTTGGAAAAAGGTTAGCCCATAGATTCATGCTAATTCTGTTCAAGAATTTTCCGTCATAAGGAAATATGGGACCGGAAACACAATACTGCCCCTCTATGTGCTCCAGTATTTTCTTGGTCCAGTTTTTGGGTGGCAGGGAATCTGAATCACAGTATGCAACTATATTACAGGAAGCCGCTCTCCAGCCAACATTTCTTGCATCTGATATACCTTTTCCGTGGTCATAAACAATCTTGTCAGCATATCTCTTGGCTATCTTTATCGTATTATCTTTAGAATGCGCATCCACTAGCAATATTTCGCATGGAACTTCCTGATTTGCAAGACACTTCAGACAGGAACCGATATATTTTTCCTCGTTCTTTGTACAGACAACAACTGATATTTTTTTCTTCATAATATCACAAGTCAATAACCTTTTTAAACAAACCCCCATTTGTCCAGTTTGTATCTAATGTATAGTCCACGTCGTTTATAATTACTTTGTTACAAACCAAATCATGCTCTTTTATGTATATTGCTAATTCCATTTTGATTTTTCCTGATTTAAATATTCTTGCTTCAATCTTGTGATATGGGAGATCCGCTGTGGCAGTTATTTCGTCCTCTCCTTTCTTCAAATAATAGTTGGTTATATATTTCTCAAAGGAATTTGTACATATCTTTTTTATTTTTGGCGGTCCTATACCTGTAAACGGATATTTTGCGTAGCGAATCGAACTTAATATCAAGGATTTTCTCAAAAGAACTGAAATCTTTGTCCGGAACCATGATCTTATATTATATGGCTGTGAAATCAAGAAATCTATTTTTCTATTTCCTACACTGAGATTGAAAATATTCTTTTTAATTCTTATGGAATCCTCCAGTATGTAGCAATCTTCTTTCTCTTCTATTTTAATTTTCTCTTTTCTTGGTCTTTTGTATTTGTAAGAAGTGTAAAGCAGACATGTGTGCAGCAGTTCAGCCGTGGCAAAGGTTTGTTCCATTGGCAAATAATAAAGATTTCCATTCAATTTTGGAAAAATGCCTTCAGACAGCGCATTATTCCTGTCTTTGACTTCCAAAACACGATTGAACAAATAATCAGAGACTTCGTTCCAGACTTTATCTTTTGTTTTTTTATACAGTCTCTTGTAAGTACTGACTACCATCATAGATTCAAAAGGCGAGATTCTCGGAGTTATAGACTCTGATATGGGGTGGAAGTAACCCTTTAAGTTACCATACCAATAGAACCACGTGAGCATATAGTAGGCATAATTTTTGGCATAGTGGAGATATTTTTTATCGCCAAACACTTCATACGCATCCAAAAAAGCATTCACTGTTATTATCGCGGAAAATGATTCGGGTTCGTCTATACCCGTATCTCTCAGAACATTTTTGCAGATGATGTTTTCTTTCTCCAGATATCTCAGGGCTTTTTTTGCGACTTCTATAAATTTTTTATCTTTGAAAATATGATAACCTTTCAACAGTGCCCTCACGCATTCCGCTGTAGAACCCTCCGATTTCTCCCAGTTCTTTTTTTTGAACTTATATGAAATTGCCGCAGGCCATGAACCATCTTTGTTTTGTGTTTTTATTATATAATCAAGATTCTTCTTCAACAACGCCTCAAGTCTCTTGTTTTTCTTTCTCTGTAAATATTCTCCTAAATTAAGAGAAATTGTGGCCTGACCGGGTGGATAACCAGCGTAGCCTACATCCAGATAAAACAGGCCTTTAAGTTTCCTTCCGTTATAATATGTCATATTGTACCATACAAAACCGTTTTTTGTTTTTGTGTAAAGATTTGAATTTAAAAATAATTTTTCCAATTTTTCTACCCAATTTTTGTAATCTGGGTCCCCGGTTTTTTCATAAAGTTCCTGAAAATAATTAAGTCTTTTGGCTTCAAATCCCATGAGGGAATAGCTACAACCATCCAAGCAGAATCCGGTGAAATTTGTCCACGGCATCTGGAGAAAGGTTCCAGTTTCGTGGTCGTACGACCTGAAAAGGGCTTCTTTCACTTCTAACATCAATTCTTTTGTCTTTATGATTTGTCTTTTAATATTTTGTTTTTTGAAAAAATCTCTTACTGCATCCAACCAAGATTTTTTCTTGTATTCCATTACTTTAAACTTTATCTTACCTGTAGGAAGGTTTGCTCTTCTCTTTTTTGCAAAACCAAGCCAGGCATTCTTTTTTTCTTTCACAACCATTTCAGGAAAATACTTGAATATTATTTCATAATAATTTTGAGTCTCGTTCAGTCCGATGAATGGTATTATGTCATTGTCTCCGCATTTTGCAGGGAGGTCAAACTCTATACATTTGCAGTAATCTTCAAATTGCAGGCATATTAGAGGTAGTTTGCAGTAAATCAATGATTTGTATTTTATGCCGTTTTCTTTTTTGTCCGTTATTCTGCTCACATAATAGGTTGTAAACGGATAATGTATCTTAGAACCAGTGTCAAAGCTGAATTTTTCGTTATAGACCATGCCTCCTGTGAAGAAATATTTTAAGTTATCCTTCTTGACTCTTATTTTTTTTAGAATTATCCCTCTCATAATTTCACGGATGAATTAATTTTTTATAATAATTTATAATCTGATCTGTAGTAAAGAGTATATTTTTTTTATTTACTATTTTTTTTGATTCTTTGACTAATTTTTTAGCTTTAGATGGATTTGATTTGAGATATCTTAATTTTTTTATGTATTCATCCAAGCCGGAGGCTTTTAGACAATGTTTTCCTTCTTCAAACCAATCCAAACCTCTTACCCTGCTTGTTATTATTGGTATATCTGAACAAGCCGCTTCTAAGACTACAAGACCTTCTGTTTCTATTCTAGTTGGAAATAAAAAAAAGTCCATGGCAGAATAAGCTGCTATAATATCATCCACATATCCTGTTAATATAAGATTTGAGGGGTGATGTTTTTTTATTTTTTCTATGTACGAATAATCTTTGAGAAAACGACCGTATATGTTCTTTCCTATCCAAATAAATTTTAACTTTGGTAATCTTTTTGCAATTTCTACGAAAAAATCCAATCCCTTTCTTTTGGAAAGTAATCCGACACAACCGACAAGGACTTCATTCTTTCCTATAGAATATTCTTCTCTAAATTCTTTACGTCTCTTTTCCACTCGCCTGAATTTCGTCAAATCTATACCATTACTTTGGACTAATATTTTTTTCTTTACACCTATTTCTTTTACTCTATCAGCTGCAAACTGTGATGGAGATAACAACAAATCAGCTTGATTGTAGACAAAATTAAGGTATTTCTCAAAAAACGGCA
>JAGLWW010000109.1 GCA_023133195.1 Candidatus Aenigmatarchaeota archaeon | reverse complement strand
AAAAATAAGTAGCGATGCCGCCCTTAGGGAAATGATATTACCAGGGGTGCTTGCAATTGGTGCACCGTTTGCTGTTGGAATTCTTCTGGGAGTGGAAGCACTGGGCGGTCTGCTTGCAGGGACAATCACGACAGGACTCTTGCTTGCAATAACCTTGGCAAATGCAGGAGGTGCGTGGGACAATGCCAAAAAGTATGTGGAGCAGGGACATTTGGGAGGAGTTGGTTCAGACGTTCATAAGGCGACTATAATAGGAGATACAGTTGGAGATCCTGCGAAGGACACTGCGGCACCATCTCTCGATATTTTGTTAAAACTTATGAGTATAGTATCTTTAATTTTCATCCCTCTATTCTTGTAAATTTAAATTCTTTAACAATTCTCTTTCAATTTCTTTTCTCAGGTTTTTCCATTCATGTTCTATTTCGTTCCAGTTTTTATTTTTATTTTTTAATATAAAATTCATTTTCCTTATTTTTTCACTATGTCTGCTTAAAGGTAATAATCGTTTTATTAAAAAAATTAAGTCTTCCTTTTGGTATAATGTTAAATCATATATATCTTTGTTATATCTGCCGTAAGGTGTAATAGTACCTTTTCTTTTATCAAGATATAATCTGGGATAGAGATTTTCTTTTTCCAGTCGTCTTTTAATTTGTTGTAATATTTTCATATCTCCAGTTCTTATTTTAAAAATAAATCTAACAGAGTTTTTGTGATTCTCTAGGACTTTCCAGCTTCCCTCACAATCCATATACGCTGTTAAGAAATTATAGAAGCAATTATCGTTCTCTAATATTTGTTTTGAAATTGATTCTGGTTTATTTAAAAGAAAATTAAATGAGGAGTGTAAGTCTACGTATATAAACCATTCGTCTGATCTCTTTACACTTTTTGATAAATATTTACGAATTTCTCCATAATTCTTAAAGGAATCTTTTAAGAGGTCTATTTGAGCTTTGTGCGTGGTTGTAGTTTGGATTCTTACGCATTTTCTAATCTCTTTTACATAAAAATCTCCAGCTCTTAACCCAAGAAAATAAGCTCTTTCTTCCAAGTTTCTAGAGAAAGGAGCTTTAAACTTTTTAGTTAACGATTCGGATAAAGGCCTTGTTTTTATTCCAAATTTTTTAAGTTTTTTTCTTATTGTTCTATCATTTACATTAAATCTTTTCGCTATTTTTATTGAAGATAAATTTTTATCCCAATATAATTTTTTTAAAACTTCTTTGGGTATGTGTACTTTCTTAAAGTAAGCTGACCTCCTTTTTATCTCAAATTTTTTCATCCAGTATAATACACTTACATTATTACAATTGAATTTTTTGGCTATTTCATTAAGGGATAAACCATCTTTCCAATATAATTTATATAACATATCTTTTGTAAACTTTAACTTTCCTTTCATTATAATCAATTAAATATTAGGATTTGATATTTATAAATGAAAGATACAAACGGGTCAATACTTAATACATACACTAATAGTTTTTATACCATTATTCTTATAATTCAATAGATAATTAAGTAAGGTGATGTTGTGGTTCAATGGGTTGTAAAGGATAAAGAAAAAGATATTTTTTGGCCATCAGAAGAGATGAAGAAAAAAGCCAATATGTCTGATCCTAATATTTATAAAGAAGCGGATAAGGATTGTGTTTTGTTCTGGGAAGGGAAAGCCTGGGAGCTGGAATGGTTTGAGAAATGGTCCGAAGCTTATGAGGAGAACCCACCTTACTTCAAGTGGTTTGTTAACGGAAAGACAAATATTTGTTTCAATGCGCTGGATAGGCATTTTGAAAGTAGAGGGGATAAACCCGCATTAATATGGGTACCGGAGCCGCCTGAAGAAAAGGAAGTGATTTTGACTTACAAAGAACTTCATGAAAAAGTTTGCAAGTTTTCCAACGTACTGAAAAAAATGGGAGTAAAGAAGGGAGACAGGGTTGGTATATACTTACCAATGATTCCTGAAGTTCAGATAGCTTTGCTTTCATGCGCCAGAATCGGGGCAATACATATAGTAGTCTTTTCAGCGTTTTCTGCTAAGTCCCTCCACGAAAGAATGGTTGACTCTGGAGCAAAAGTTTTGATTACGGCAGACGGTTATTACAGAAGAGGAAAGAAAATAGACCTGAAATCAAAAGCAGACGAAGGACTAGAAGGAACCGAAGTGGAAAAAGTTGTTGTTGCCAAAAGATTAGGGTCCAATGTTAACATGAAAGATGGAAGGGACTTGTATTTTGATGAGTTGGTTGAAAAAGCAGAACCGGTTTGTGAACCGGAAAAGATGGAAAGCAATGAAACCTTGTTTATATTATATACTTCTGGAACGACAGGCAAGCCCAAGGGAATAATACATGATACAGGGGGATACATGGTTCAGGCTTATATGACAAGCAAATGGATTTTCGATTTGCAGGATGACGATGTCTTTTGGTGCACAGCGGACATAGGCTGGGTTACTGGACATACTTACGCATGCTACGGACCTTTGATTAACGGAGCTACCATGCTTACGTATGAGGGTTCCCCTGATTTTCCGGATTTAGGTGTCTGGTGGAAGATAATTGAAAAACACAAAGTTTCTGTTTTTTACACAGCACCTACAGCAGTGAGGATGTTTAAAAGAGGCGGTGATGAATGGATAGAAAAACACGACCTCAGTTCTTTGAGGCTACTTGGAAGCGTGGGCGAGCT
>JAGLWW010000108.1 GCA_023133195.1 Candidatus Aenigmatarchaeota archaeon | reverse complement strand
CATAGGGCAGTTCCACATATTTTCCGGACTTGGCGAGCTTTCCCACCTCAGGTCCTCCCGGATGAGGCAAACCGGCACGCCTGGCAAAGGTATCTATGGCATTGCCTATTGCTATGTCCTCAGTCTCTCCGAAGACCCTGTATCTCCCCGAGGCATAGGCAATTACCTGCGTGTTGCCACCGGAAACGTAAATCACGACAGGGTCTTTTGTGCCTGTGGAAAGCTTGGCTATCTCTATATGCGCCACAGGATGATTAACCCCTATAATCGGTATGCCTTCCCTTTCACTCAACTCCTTTGCGAACTCCATCCCTGTCCAGAGGCACGGGGGCAACCCGGGACCCTGGCTGTAAGCTATCAAATCTATGTCTTCCATTTTCAGTTTTGCCGTTTCCAATGCCTTTCCAAGAATCTTTTCCTTTACCCTAAGGTGATGCTCCTTGGCCTCGGCCGGGACTATGCCTGAGCCCAGCTTTGGTTTGTAAGTGTCCTTTACATTAGCCAGAATCTCTCCCTTGTCCGTGACTATGCCTATCGAGAATGTGTGTGCCGTTGACTCAATACCTAAACAAATCATGCTTATATTGAGTATTAAGAGAATAAATTTGTCCAAAAGTACCATTGTATAAAAATTTTAAAAAAAGATTTTTAAGAAATCCTTGAATATCTATTCTTCTTTTTTGACCATGCTTTCGCTGTAGCCACATTTACCGCATGTCTTCCTGTTCTTGTGGTTTGCAAGAAACGTGCCGATTCCGCATCTGGGACAGGACTCTCCCTTTCTTTTCACTTCCTTGCCGCTGACTTCGTATTTATTCCAAATCTGTATCTTCTTATGTTTTGACTTGCTGGGTGGTCTTTTGCCTTTCTTTTCGCCCCCGCCTTTCTTCTTTCCCATAATTATTCACCTTCTTTTTTATGTTCTTCCTTCTTTTCCGGTTCTTTTGGTTTTTCTGTCTTTTCTGGTTCCTTTTCTTCAGGTTTCACTTCTTCCTTTGATTCTTCTTTTTTCTCCTTTGGCTTCTTGGTCTTCTTTTCCTCTATAATTTCCTTTGCCCTTTCTGCTAATTTTTTCTTTTTCGGTTTCTTTTCTTTTTTTGGTTCTTCCTTTGGTTTGTATCCGAAAAGCTCGGCCTTGAATTTCTCATCTTCTTTTTTTACCGTGACCTTGACCTTTCTGGGGGGCTTCTTAATGCCACGAGACCAGATTTCATGATTCAGACCGGGACCTATCAGAATGTCCTCTGTCTTCAGATGCTTCTTGAGATAACCCTTAAGGTAAGTCATGGCCTTCCTGGCCCTGACCGGCCTGGGAGCCTTGTACGCATCCCTTAATGGTATTGTATAAATCTTTTCTTCAGCCATAAAAATCACGCCTGTGCCTGTCCGCCGCGTCTCCAGCTCTTTTCCTTGTTTACCCTGATTCTTCTAGTCCTGACTCTCTTCAGGCCGAACTTTCTTATGTGAGCCCAGAATGGCGGAGACCTGATGCTGGCTATTTTAAACATTCTCTTTTTCTTTGCCCTGTGCTTTAGTCTTCCCATTTCATCACTTCATTTATGCTTTTATGATGGAAATATGAAACGTTAGTTTCAGTATTTTTTCACCTTCTCTTTATGTTCCATTTCTTTTTCTCCGAAAGCAAAGTCAGTATTTCCCTGAGTTTTGCATCATCTATCCTTTCCTTTACCTGGCCTGTCTGAAACAACTGAAGGAGGTAAAGTTCTATCTGCTGTGTCAGAAGAGGATTTACAAGTTTTACCCTTCCAAGTCTCTCCATTGCCTCCTTTGTAAGTATGCTCCTTAAGGCCTCTTTCTTTATCTTCTCGAGTTCCTCGTTTTGAGCTCTTTCTAAATCATCCATTTTATTTCACCAGACTGTAAGCCGTATTGTCCAACAGTTTTTGTCCCTTTGGTGAAATCATTCTTCCTTTCTTCTTCTTTTTTACCAGTTCAGCGCTTTCAAGCTGCTGTAATATCTTTCTTATTATGGAGCCGCCTCCGGGATAGAAGCGCTCCGGCTTGTGACCCCTGTTCTTCTTCCCGCCGAACATTCTCGTAAGACGCTCGGTTCCTATCGGACCGTACATATATATTTTCCTCAGGATTGCAGCCGTTCTTATAAACCACCAATCCTCCTGATCCGGCGGTCTCTCCCTGCTTACGCCTGTTTTCACGTAACGAGACCATTCCGGGGGCTGAATATCCTTGATTTTTTTCATTTCTTCCTTAAGACTCTCCAAAAGCTCCTGGGAGTCCACATCTCTTGCTGTAACCATAAAACCACTTTTTAACGTATACACTTATAAAGGTTAATACGGGTTAAAATAACTTCATAATCAAAGAATTTAAAGGTTACTGTTTCCGCTTGGCGTAGGGATAACGTCTCTCGCGGCCGCATTCCACGCAGCGCCAAACCACGCATCTTTCCTTCGGGACAAGCCTTACGGTGCAGTTCACACCGGGCTTCAGGTAAGCGTTACAGCTCTTGCAAATCTTTCTTTTGTACTTCTTTGGCAACCGAACCTTGTAGCGCATCCCAATTTTCCGGGCCAATTCGACGTAACGCTTGCTCCTCTCCTTGTGCGCAGAGACTTCCCTCTCGGCCAGCTTTAAAAGTATGGAGATTCTCTCACGGGCTATCCTTTTCATCCATCCGGGAATCATGTCATCACTTATATTCTTAACTCTAAACCAAACATAAATAGTTAATTTTCTTTAAAAATATTGGAGATGTCAGAGA
>JAGLWW010000107.1 GCA_023133195.1 Candidatus Aenigmatarchaeota archaeon | reverse complement strand
TTCCGCCTCGCTTGTAGAAGCAACCGTTGCTCTACCAATATATACTTCCGCAAAAAAATCCGCCTCCTCGGGCGATGCTTCTCCGAATATATTATCATTATCTGAATCCCAACTCCCATTTAATGTTCCATAATACATATCGCAAGGAATATCATAATCGGTATAACTACCAGAATAAACATAAACACCTCTGTGAGGTATTATTTCGACATCACCTCCTAACAAAACATATTCTATACCCCAGTTGTTGTACGCGTCTTTTATAAAATTTCTTATCATGGCTTGGGTATCATTAAATTGTGCCCCACTACCACAACCGTCACCCCAACTTCCATCACACCAATAATCCGGATCATCAGTTATATTCTCAACCAAAACAATAGTTGTATTTATAGGGTTAACTGGTCTTGTTTTTTTCCAATCAATCAATTTTTGAAATGAAGAATTCAAAGTAGAATTTGTTATAATCACATATTCATAAGATTCTGAGGAGTTTACACCAGATAAGGGTAGAATAACTGAAGAATAGTATTTATTTAATTTTGTTATTTGGGCATTTAGTTCATTGTACGACTCTATCATTTCTGGATTGTCAACTACGCTCCTTACTCTTTCCTCATCTTTTGGTAGGCCTCTAAAATTAATTTTTTGAATAGCTTTTTTTGTTAAAGGTTTAGTGACAGATTTTGTAAGAACCTTTACCTCCATACTTTTAAAATAATATACCTGTCCAGTTTTGGGTATGTACTGAACTGGATATAAATTTAAAATAAGGATTTTATAACCTCTAAGTTCCTGTATAGGCGCTTTGGAATAAAATTTACTTGGAAATGGGTTCACAGAATCATAAATAGTATTATTTGGTGGTGTAAATTCTATTGTAGCATTATAACTGGTTGGATATAGTGTTTGGCCAGGTTTAAGATAATATTTACCTTCCAAAAAAGTTTTGTCCTTAGGTATTATTTCTATGTTTTCTAACCTTTCGTCATATGGCAACAATACTTTAATTGTTTTAAACGGTATTACAGGTTCTCCTGGCTTACCATAACTATCTAATCCTTCTATTTCAATGATGTCATAGCCTTCCACACTTTTTGCAGTAGGTATTGGAAAGTCAAATTCTAAACGGATTCTAAAAGAGAATCCCTCTGGAGAAGATATAACTCGACAGCTTAAAAAAAGTAAAAAAATTATAAAAATTATTAAGTACCCCATCTTATTACTAGATAAAATAATTAACATTTTTTTCATAAAAATACCTATTTTATATTATATTTAGTTCTTCATTAAATAACTTTATGGGGTTGGAAAGTTTTGTTGTAGAGGATGACTTGATATTGGACAGAAAAAACATTGTCTATAATCCGGACCATGATTTCTACAAAGAATTTCTGAGACCTTACTATGTAATAACCAAAGATGGCCAGTATCTTTTTGTTTCAACACAGCCGGGAAGGAGGCCTGACCGCGCGTTCTATATGGTCCCCGAGAGTTATAAATTAGGCAAGGGCCAGAAAAGTTTTGACACTGAAACCGGGAAGAAATTATACGAAGTTGTGAAAGATTACCTGAAAGAGTGCAAGGTAATAGTAAGGGATGGAATTCAGGGAGAGAAAGGGTATGAAACCGGCTTGAGGATTGTCACAAGTATTGAAAACCCGCACAGCGCTTACATCGACTGGATGGGTAAGCTGATGATATTCCCTTCTAAAAAAGAGGTCAAACCGTCCTGTTTCAATTACATAATCCAGGAGAAACTACCTGAATTTTACGTCAGTAGGATAAAGGAATTCTGGCCCGATTTTAACCCGGATGAGCCGCTTACTCTTTACGATTTCACGGACATGGAAAAGGACATAAGAAGGGTCGTGAGTCTTGGAGTGGATTATTTTGGCGGAGCTTACAAGAAGCCAAATCTTACCATGACCTGGAACAGGGCCGAATCTGAAGGCATGATTTCCTATCATGCCGGATGCACGAGAGATCGCGTGCTCAAGGGCTTGAGCGGGACGGGCAAAACAACGCTAACACTTGGCCCGGAACTTGAGCAGGATGATGCCCTGACAGGTAAGCCAATTTACAAAGGAGGAAAAGCGGAGAAGGTAAGGTTGATAGGACTGGAGGCGGCAAGCTTTGCAAAGTCAGAAGGTTTAAGCGAGAAAAGTCCCGAGTGGCCCGGTCTTATGAGCTCAAAAAAAGGTTTTGTTTTATGTCTTAATATCGACTGTGAAAACGTAGGGTTTGCCCATAGGAGAATAAATGGCCATGAAGTCAGGATTCCAGTCATAAAAGGAAATGAAGCGGGTTCTCTTCTCTGTAAAAATTATGAGAAAAGCGGGACAACAAACGGTCGATTCGTATTCCACTTTGACATTTTGAACAAGGACTGGAACAAGCACAGGGAGAAATATTTGAAAACAGAGTCACTTGGTTTCAGGAGATTTGACGTGATGGAGCCCATTTTCAGGGTAACGGACCCGAAGATGGCTGTGGCCCTTGACAGCGCATGTGAGAGCGTAATAACATCTGCAGTTTCCGGCAGGAAGCCGGGTGAGCGCGTGCGCTCGTATGCAGCCACGGACTTCATGGCCCGGGAGCAGTCGGAGCAGGCCCTTCTCAAATGGACGGTTTACAAGGACATGGATTTGGGCATGGATGGAGATTTGGTCTTCTTCATAAACAACTCAGGTTACATGGGAAAAATAAGTCTGGAGGGAGACATGGGGGATAAGGGCGAAAAAATAAGGGTCGAGGATTCAAAGAAACTCATATATCTGGTTGAGAACAGGAAAATCGGGAAATGGATAAA
>JAGLWW010000106.1 GCA_023133195.1 Candidatus Aenigmatarchaeota archaeon | reverse complement strand
GGGCAACCGAAGAAAACCTCATAGCACACAATATTTCCGGCAACCCGAAAACAGGGTTCAACACGTTATCAAACCTGAATGATGTGATATACATAAACACGTGATATAATGATTGAAACTAAAGAGTTTCAAATTTTTCCACAAAAATAAGGTGAAAAAATGAAAAAAGCGCAGGTATTCACTCCTGATTTTATAGTGGCCTCCATAATGTTCCTTTTAATCCTGACTATCCTCCAGGTATACACGCAAAACATGTACGAAAAAATAGACAAACAGGAAAACCTGCTTTATTACGATAGTCTCATATCCACGACTGACATCCTTCTGCTTTATCAAGGATATCCCGAATACTGGAACGAGAATAACGTTGAAGTTTTGGGAGTTGCTAAAAAACCAAATTACCTCAACAGGACAAAGGTGGAACATATGATGAACATGACAAATGATAAGATAAGAAAAATTATTAACATTGAGGGAAGATCCTTCAACATGACAATAGAAAACAGCACGGATATTATGTACACAAAGGGGAGTTCAGATTGGGAGGACGCAAAAAACATATTCGTAATAAACAGGAATGGTATAATGGATGAAAGATCTGTAAAAATAAGGTTTATAGTGTGGTAGAATGAAAGGGCTTATATTTTATCTTGACGCAATTATGGCGCTGATTCTTGCGTTGGTAATAATCTCCGGTATAGGAATTTACTATTCTATAGAACCAGAACTAAAATACAAGACTGTCCACGCCGAAGCGGAAGACGTAATGCAGCTGCTGTCCCAAAAAGTCAATGCCACGGAACTGGGTATCTCTGAAAATTATACAGACAAATCTTTTCTGGAGGTGATAGGAACATTGTGGCTGAACGGAAATCATACCGAAGCAACACAGGTTGCGGCAGACGTGCTTGATGAATTTGACAGGAGATGTGTTGAACTGAGTTTTGAGGGGGAAGTGATATACAACAGGACCGGATGCGACGAGGCATGGAAAAACGTGGCGGTCGCTAACAGGGTAGCGTCAGGGTATACGCCGGGAAAGAAACCTGATGGTTATATGACCAGGGTTATTTTGAACAGGGAAAAGAAGATCACTTCGGATTATACATATTTTGGAGGTTATATTGGTGACGGGAATGTAACAAAAAACATGGCCTTGAGGTTTATAGACAAAGCTTTGGAAGCAAAGATGGAGATAGATGCCGGCTCCAATTTCACGCTCTACATTAACGGAAATTATTCCGGAACATACGTTCCCAGCGAGACCAACATGAGCAGCAATACCTTTATAATATGCAACGAAACCAATCCAAACTACTGTGATTATTTCCAAGAAAACAACACCATCAAGTTCCTGTTTACGGGGAACAGGAGCTACATTGGCGGTGGTTATCTTGTCGTGAAATACAACATTACGGAATTTCAGGAGGATTTGCCGCCAGACAAATACGAGTTTCCTGGCATAGAAGGTGTAATAAACATTTACTCATCTTTTTACATCCCCGGTACCCTTCAGCAGATAAGCGCTTTCCTGCATTACACAAGCAACTATACTATATTCCTTAATATAGGCAACGTTACTGTATACACCGGCTCCAGCCCGGAGGATGTGGACATAAACATCACTATAAACAACAGCGAAATGAACAACAGCCTTTCGTCGGGGGGAGTAAGCTATTCGGACTTAAGCAATAAGACCATCCCCCTGAGACTGGGAGTGCAGAACGTCTCCTATATAACCATAGGGTATGATGCTGCAGACGTTTTCTCCGTAACTGATTTGTCTGGAAGTATGAGCGGAAGTAAAATGACAAACGCGAAACAAGCTAATTATGCTCTAGTAGATATTATACTTAACTACACTCCTAACCGCGTGGGGCTTGTTGGGTACGAAGACTTAGCAAGAGATAGTGACTTCCATCATCTCACGAACGAAAGTCAGCCTTTGAAGAACTTGGTAAACTACACCTGGGATGCTGACGGTTATACCTGTATATGCTGCGGTATAAACAAGGCGGCGTATAATTTTTTCTCTTTACCGGTCACAGGAAAAAATAAACTGGTTGCATACTTCCAGTTTGAAAACAATCTCACGGACATGAGTGGGAACGGAAATGACGGAACGGCCTATGGTAATCCCACTTATGTTGGGGGAATAAATGGCAGTGCAGTGGATTTGGATGGTAATGATTATATAGGGGTTTCGGACACGCCCGAGCTGAGCGGGGGCACTGGGAAGAACCTCACGGTTGCTGCATGGATAAGAGCGAACAGTTTGGGTGGTACGCCAACCAACCCTGTCCCTGTTGTCATGAAGTACAGAAACTCGTGGAACAAGGACTGGGGACTGGGAATAGCCAATAACAAAGTTTACTTCGGTGCGGAAAGGAGCGGTAACGGATGGGATGATACTGGTTTGGTGGGAGACACAGACCTAAACGTTTTACAGTGGCATCACGTTGCCTTTACTCTTGAGGGAAGGGACGTAAAAATATATCTTGACGGTAAGCTCAATGGAAGCGTTACCTTGGGTTTTGATACGCCCGACACGAGCGATAACGTGGAAATAGGAAGGGATGATGACAAGGGGGATTATTTCGACGGACGAATTGATGAGGTAAGGATTTATGAAGAAGTTTTTAACATCACTGAGATACAGGGCTTGGCAGAACAAAATCCCTCCTGCGGAAACAATCTCACGGAAATCGGTGAAGTTTGTGACGGTGATTTCAAACTTTGCGAAAGCGGGGGAAATAATGGTATGCAGTCGTGTAACGACCAGTGCGCATTTGACGCCTGCAACACGACAGGAGAATGCGGTGACGGCATATGGAACGCGGGA
>JAGLWW010000105.1 GCA_023133195.1 Candidatus Aenigmatarchaeota archaeon | reverse complement strand
GGGTTCCTTTGGTGAGCCATACTCCACTCTTCCGTGGTGGCTTACTATCATGTGAAGAATCTTGTCTTTTAGTTCATCTTCCATCTCGATTTCATCAATCTTGTTTGAGACATACGTTGAGCCGAGGACTATATGGCCTATAAGCTGCCCCTTATTGGTTCCTTTAATCCTTGAGGTTACCTCCAGTTCATCCAGTTTTCCTATGTCATGCAGCAATGCCCCGGTTATAAGCAGATCCTTGTCAAGTTCAGGAAATAGTTCCCAGCTGAGTTTGCAGTATTTCAGTACTTCAAGTGTGTGCTGTAAAAGACCGCCGGTCCAGTTATGATGAATTTCAATGCCACCCGGGTGTTTCCTGAACTTTTTCTTTATTTCGGGGTCTTCAAATACAAATTCAAGCAGTTTTTTCATTTTCCCATTCTTCACTGATTCAATTTCCCTGAGAAGTTCGGAGTACATCTCATCTAAATCCCTTTTCGGCAGCTTTATAAACTCTTCCTCGTTGTATTCACCCTTTTTCAGGACCTTTATGCTGGAAGGTTCGCTGGATGCCAGCTGAAGCTTTCCCCTGTAGCTTGATACAACTCCCTTTAAGTGGACCACGGAATCAGTTTTTATTGAATCATATATTTTCTTGACCTGGTCTTTGTCATCATTGCCCCAGTATTTGTATTCCAGGGTCTTGCCTGAATTGTCTGACAGCAGCAAGTGAAAAGAAAATCCCTTTACATAAGGCGACATTCCTTTTTTAATCTTTACTACAAAAATATCTTCAACTTGGTCCCCTTCACCAAGAGAAGCTATGCTACACTTTTTCTCGTATTTCATTTCCCCACAATATTTCTTTTCCAGTCACATTTAAATAAATTACTGGGAGATGTCTATCTTGTTTATTTCTTCCAAGTCTTCCAGTTCGTTCATCTTGACCAGGTTGTTTGATATTGTATAAAGCACGTCGTCTATGTACAGGCTTCTCTTGACATAGTTGCTATAACTGCTTCTGTACCGGTAATAATAATCCTCTCCCTCGTATTCTTCCTTTGTTTCCTCATGGTTTATTGTGCCCTTTAGTTCGAAGCCGTCTTCAAGCGTGAGGTCAAAGACGTATGCTCCCTGCCATGTCGTGTAAAATCCAAGGGTCCTGCCGCTTACCTGAGCCGGTATCACCAAAAGGTCTTTGTCCCTGTCAAACAGGAATGCCTTATGGTCGTACATTACAGGGGTTGAAGCCCATCCACCTCCTATTATATACTTTGACATCTGCTTTGGGTCTGAGACGTCACTTACGTCAAAGAGGGCCAGCTTTACACCAATTTCTATTGGTCCCCACTTTCCTTCTTCCGTCTCCTTCCCTATTCCTATGAGATGGTCCTCGTCATAAGGGTGCAGATAACTTGAATAACCCGATACCTTTAACTCCCCCAAAACCGTTGGATTTTCAGGATCTGAAAGGTCTATTACAAACAAGGGGTCTATCTGGACGAAAGTAACCATGTAGCATCGGTCTCCTATAAACCTTGCTGACTTTATTCTTTCGCCTTTGGCAAGGTCTTCCACTTTCCCCACTATTTCCAGGTCCGAGTCCAGAACGTAAAGGTGGTTATAGTTCTCCGACCTCCAGTTTCCTGTGGTGGTGGCCACCCTAAAATAACCGTTATGCTCGTCCATTGAGAACTGGTTAAGTGTATAACCTGGGACCTCTCCTTTTGTTTCGTATTTTATGGAAGATTTGTCTATGGATATCTTGTGTATTATCGTTTTTTCCATTTCCTTTGCAATCTTCTTTTCAAATTCCTCCATTTCTTTTTCTCCTTCCTTTGTCAGTCTCTCCTTTTCTTCCATCGTCATCCTGTTGAAATAGTCCTGCATAATTTCCTCTATTTCTCCCCATTTTTCATAGAACTGTTTGTCAGAATCCATTATATTGTCTATCTTGACTGCAACATCAAACGGGACAAGCTTTTTTATAACTTCTTCAACCATCCTTTCCTGATATTTCCTGTAATCCATCCTTTTCACTGATGTTATGTAGATGTTGTTCTGCGATACGTAAAGATTCTGCGTGTAGCCCATCAGATATACGTCACTCGTGACCTCTTTTTTGTCATCCTGGGTATCCACGGAAAGGATTGTAGTAAACATGTAAGAGCTGTCCGGTATGCTAAAATAGCCAACTTCCCCGCAGTTGCATGCGGATCTTTCCTCCCCGTCTGCATATATTCTGGGAATAATGGGATCGTTCCTGTGTGCGTTCTTGTTTGCTATTATATAGACATAATCTCCAATCATCCTTGAATCGTAATAGTTGCCGTCCAGAGTCACGTTCCTTACGAGTTCAGGATCGTTTCTGTCTGTCACGTCATAAACCATTATAAAAGTCCTTGGAGAATGGCTGTAATAACCCTTATAACCTCCTATGGCTATCTCTTCTTCCATCAGCGGGACAGGCTCGTAACGGTAAGAAGACTGGCCAAAAACAACAAGCTTGTCCTTGTTTATGAAAAGTTCCTGCGGAATATCTTTGAACTCTATTGTATATATTATCTCAGCATCTCCGGCAGGATAAGCATCTATAATTGACAATTTCTGTCCGGACAAGACATAAATATAATTTCCATCCGTCTTCACGATATCTGCCTCATCAACACCCTCTACCTGTATGTTGGTTTCAGAGTAATCAGGAGTACCACTGTCTGTTTCTGCAAAGCCCTTGGCAAAAGATTGTTCAGCTATTTCTCCAGCCATCGGGACCGGAGTTCCCAGAGCTTCCACGGCTCCCATGCTTCTCATCCCGCCGCCATAATATCCGTAATATTCTTCAGATTCGTTTATGAATTCTTTCATCTGCTCGCATGAGGAAAAGGTATTGTACTCGCCCATCTCTTCATAAATTTTAGAGGTTTCATGGACTTCAGGTAAAAAATAAAATACACCAAAC
>JAGLWW010000104.1 GCA_023133195.1 Candidatus Aenigmatarchaeota archaeon | reverse complement strand
TCTCGCTCCTGTAGTTTTTTATCTGCAGTTCCTTGTTTTCTATGAACTTCTTGAAAAGGTCTGGACCCAGAGTTTCCTTGACAAGCTGGCTTTTTTTCGTTAGTTCCAATGCTCTCTGCAGATTTTTGGGTAGGGTTTTGAGGCCGCTGTTGTTCTTGTATACGTTTGTCTCAAATGGTTTGCAGAGTTCATATTTCTTCTCTATCCCTCTCAGACCCGCGGCAAGGCTTATAGCAAAGGCCAGATAAGGATTACAACTTGGATCCGGGTTCCTCAACTCAATTCTGGTGGCATTTTCCTTTCCTGGCTGATACTTGGGAATTCTAATAAGAGCTGACCGGTTCCTCTGCCCCCATGTATGATAGACAGGAGCTTCATAACCAGGAATAAGTCTTTTGTAGGAGTTAATCCATTGATTGAGAATAGAAGTAATCTCGTTTATATGAGTCATTAGACCCGCAGTATACATTCTACCAGTTTCCGACAGGTTGTATTTTTCTTTAGAATCAAAGAAGGCGTTCCTTTCTCCCTTCCAGAGGGACTGGTGAATGTGCATTCCACTACCGTTTTCTTCGTCAATTGGTTTGGGAAGGAACGTGGCATAAAGAAATTCTTTTCTTGCCATTTCTTTTACTACAAACCGGAAAAGCATGCATATGTCTGCCATATTCAAGGCGTTTGTGTATCTTAAGTCGATTTCATGCTGACTTGGGGCAACTTCATGATGGGCGTATTCGCATACTATACCCATCTTCTCCAGGGCCAATACTGTTTTCTTTCTTAAATATTCATAAGAATCTCCTATTCCCATGCTAAAATAATCTCCCTTATCCAGCGGTTTAGGGGTCTTGCTGTCAGGGAAATAAAAGAACTCGGGTTCAGGTCCCACTTTGAAATCGTCAAAACCCATTTTTTTGGCCTTTTCCAAAATCTTTTTCAAAACATATCGTGTATCTCCTGAATTATGACTTTTATCAGGGTTCAGTATATCGCAAAACATCAATCCTACTCTGAAATTTTTCCATCCATTTTCATATTCCCAGGGAAAGACGCGAAAAGTCTTTGGGTCAGGCATTGCCACCAAATCACTTTCCTCGATTCTGGCCAGGCCCTGAATAGAAGAGCCATCAAACCCTTTCCCGTCTATAAATGTCTGCTTTATTTCGGAAACTGGTATGGAAAAGCCCCTTAACTCACCGAGAATGTCTGAGAACAAAATATTGATAAACTTTATGTCTTTGCCATCTTTGTCTAGAAAACTCAAAACTTCATCCTTGGTTTGAAATCTCCAACTCTTTACCAAACACACACCCACTTTAATAACCAATAATAAGGTCTCGGAAGTATAAATATTTTCTACTGGAACTTCGAGTTTAAATACTTTTTCACCACTAGTTTATAGTGATTTTATGAAGATTAAGCCCAGGGCTGAAAATTATACACTTGAAGAAATAAGCCAAATGAAGGCTTTAAACAGTAAGCTAACTTTTCAGTTGGAAGATTTTTTCTACAACAAAAAAGGACGTCTTATTTTGCTTATTGGAGATAGGGGTTCGGGAAAGACATTTAACGTAAGGAAAGTTTTAAGCAATTTACTGGACCCTGAATATAAGGGATTGGAAGTAGTTCATAGGAGGGAAACTTATGTAAAAAATAGTGACTTTTCGAAAGAAGATTTCTTGCCAGGTATGTTTATTTTCAAGAGAGCAGAAGAATTAGAGTTTTTGGAGCCAACTAAACTGGCCCCGCCGAAGGTTTGGGGGAACAAGCTTGAAAACTACAGGACAAAATCGCATAAGGAATTACTAAAAAATTCTAATCCTATCATATTTGATGACTTACATTACATGTGTGAAAACATAATAGAAGATAAACTTGACTCGAAAATCCTTACGGATTTCCTTTCTGAGGTGCTGAAAGAGGTGGATGCGGGGAAGAATGTCTTGATTGTTTCAGATGACCAGCTATCGGCTTATGCAGAAAAAATTGGGGACGAAAGATTGGATGAGTTTTTACCAAGATTCGGTGAGATAAGACCTAGTAGATTGCATCAAAGTAAATCAAAAAACTACGAAGAGCTTAAAAAGTACAGAAAGGAGATAAATTCTGTAGATAGGATGGCAAGATTGATTATGCCATTACTTTCATATGATGATTTTAAAAAGCTTTTCGAGGCTTCCAGTGTAAAGGCAGATAATCCGATAGAATACTTTTTCTATAAGAACAGCAAAAGCAAAAGCCCGAGGGCCTTTGCAAGGTTTATATCCGAGTTTCCAGACCATGAAAAATTAGATATAGAAAGTTTTATTGAAACAGGAAAGCGCAAAATTAGAGATTTGAATTTGGATAAAGAAAAAAAGGATTTTTATCTCTCAACAGCTAACGTTTCATTCATTTATTCTGACATTGACATAGTAACATTTAAAAACATAGTTAAAGATTGGAGCTATGGTGAATTGGAAGGATATGGAAAAAACATGGAGAACAGGCGTCCTGTGGTTTTAAGGAAAATAATGAGAAAAATTAAATATATCCAAAAATCTCATTCCAACCTTTTAAATGATAAAAGGTCTGAGAAAACAGAGAGTATAAAAGAAAATTACAAAAACGCGAGAACAGAGAAATATTTTGAGATATTGAAAAACTGGGAAAGTCTTGAGAGAAGTTTTCAAAGAGGAAAGAAATACAAGGTAAGACCAATAAAAGAGCTGGAAGATTATTATGCAGATGTTATAGAAGCCTATGAAATTTTAAGTAAAATCAAAAATAACATACCACAGGAGCATTTTGACGAATTCTGGACAAACATGCCTCAAAATTATGCTATGGTAGAAGGGAAAGATTCTAGAAAAGAAAATTACTGCTGGATGCTAGACGAGCCCTTAAAAAAGGCATTTCACGATTCTTTAGCCGAGGGGATAGATTTCAAAATCGAAAAGGAGGACTCGGAATTTCTATATAT
>JAGLWW010000103.1 GCA_023133195.1 Candidatus Aenigmatarchaeota archaeon | reverse complement strand
CTGACCGCCGTTTGTTTTGTTTGCTGTTATGTAAACATTATAATATCCTCCTGGTCTGCTGCTGTCGCCGGTAAGCGTGGCGTTTATCCAGTATTGTTTATCCGAACCGCCGTGCCAAGTATCTCCAAGAGTGTTTGCTAGATTACTGTCTGATATTGTCTCTGTGTGGCTAATGTTTTTGTTGCTCAGATAAACGGAACCGAAGTTTGTCAAGTTTAAATCATCTTCTATTGCAGTGCTGTTTGCATAGTAAACTTTTGTCTTAAGGGTTATGTTCTCGGTTATCGAAGCGTTGGATATTGTGGCATCCCCGTCGGCGGTTGATATGTTATTTATATCAACGTTAAGACTGCTGGAAAGGCCAACCTGCAGCGTCAGGTTAAACCTATCATAGGGGTGTGCATTTGTGTCGTTCAGAAATATCCAACCGGTGTACATGCCTTGGTTGTTTCCTGTCTTTGTTGTATCTATTATTATTGTTATATTCAACAGGGCGGAACTGTCTGCATCTATATTCGTCGGTGCATCGTAGGAAAATTCCATGTAGTTCGTAGAATAATTCAAAAAAGATGAATTGGAATGTGAAAGTACCAAGTCTTCATTGCCTGTGTTATTGACTGTTATGTTGAGATCAATCGTTCTATTGGCGCCAATGTTTTCGGAAACGGTTACAGTGGAACTATTGAAAGAGTTGTTGACAAAAAGTTCCGGTGTGGTTACGTTGACTTTGAACGGTACTCTTAGACCGTTTTTACCAATGGGATTGTTCATATAAAATAAAAATCCTTCATAATCTCCGCCAAGAGTCAGATTTTGAATTGTGAAGTTAAATTCCACGTTTGTGCTATCGTTTGCCTGTCCGGTTGTGTTAAAGGTCATTGTACTGTAATTAGTATCTATCCAATCCGAATCGCCACCATACTCATTTACCCATTCCTTGGCTGTAAGTGTAAAAGAACCTGTTATATTGGTGTTATTTAAAACTTCTGCTTTCCAAAGGCCGTCATCTGAAAAACCAACTGTGCCTGAGTACTCCACGTACTCTTCCTGCATTACCTCTGATATATTTGCGTTTATATATTTTCCGGAAGAAGTTGATAAAAGCGTTCCG
The DNA here is from genome assembly GCA_023133195.1 of Candidatus Aenigmatarchaeota archaeon. Taxonomy (GTDB): domain Archaea; phylum Aenigmatarchaeota; class Aenigmatarchaeia; order PWEA01; family JAGHBM01; genus JAGLWW01. Next base: position 1,897 of record JAGLWW010000103.1, on the reverse strand, counting down.
TCCGGTTTGTAAAGCTTTAATGTGTAATTGGCGCCGTTGGTCCAGTTCAGTTCCACTCTTATTTTGGTAGCAAAATCGGGAACCCTTATTGAGAAGTTTTTCGGAGTGTTGTCATCAAAAACTTGCTTGTGATACAACTCTGACAATTCAGACATGGATGACATTATCAGACCCCCCTCGTTCTTTAATTTTATGTCTAGTGTTTTGTTCTCGGAAGGGTTCATATTTCCAAAGTCTTTTAGATAAATTATGTCATCTGTTGTGTTTTTTGCGCTCAAAGTTGAGAACGATATGCTACCCGAATAGTCTGTATTAGAAGAATTATCAAACAATCTTATTTCCCACATCTCGTTCTGTGGAAGATATTGATAGAAAAGCGCTTCAGAACTTCCAAGTATGTTCTTGGCTTTGAAGTTTTCATTTTCATCAAAAAGGAAAAAATCCAAGTCCTGACCCAATTCTATTGCAACAAACGTGGCATTTATTATCTCGCTTGTGTTGAAATAATAAGAGTGATATATTTTATCGCCAGTGTTCATGGTTCCCCTAAACTGACCTATGCCTGACGTAGTGTTCAGGGAATTGGAAGAGGTTATAGGCAAATCCATTATCACAGTAACGTTTGCATAATTGGAAGATGTTCCATTCGTTACGTTAATCATACCCCAGTATCTTCCAGGAGGACAAACGCTATCTTTTTTACTGTCTATTATCATCGTTGCACTTATGTCGTTCGCCGTACTCGTCACACGAGAAGTTCCATTGTCTACAAAAAAGGAAAAATACGCCATGGGTGAAGTTTGAATACCACATTCCGAAGCATCATAGGATGTCTCACCATAACTCCAACCGTCGGCAGGCTGGCTGTAATTTATTCTTATGGTATGACTAGAGTTTTGAACCGTTAAAACTGTTGAAGAATTCATAAATAGGCCTAGGCTTCCGTTGTAAGAATTGCTCCAGTTTATGTATACCGGAGATGTTGCATTAAAGGTGCTTCCAGTGCTCCAAATGGTTCCACCAAGAATCAGTGCAGGAAAAAACAATAAAATAAAAATAATCAACAGTATTATTTTTGACGAATTCATCCACACACCAATCTATAATATAATATTGATTTAACTTATAAATCTATTTACATATGCTCTGGCCATGTTTTTTGAGCAAATCCTTCTTTATGTACACTGGACTTTCCATCCTCAGCGCGATTGCCACTGCATCAGATGGCTTGGAATCCAGCTTTAGTTTTTCGTTTCCTCTTTTCAGGTGAAGAGTAGCATAATAAATGTCTTCTTCAAACCTGTCCATGGTCACGGACTCAAGGGTTATATTGAAGTTTTTCAGAACGTCTGTGAATATGTCATGGGTATTTGGTCTGACGTTAATCTTCTTGTCAAGACCAAGTTGTATTGAAGCAGCTCTTTCTGGAGAGGTCTGAGCAATTATTGCGGTGCAATTGTTCCCAAGTACAACTGTTGTATCTATTATCTTGATTACATCTGCTTCCACATATTCGTTCATGTTTATGTATTCCATAATAGCCAGAACTGCAAACGAAAGAAAAGAAACAAGAACTACCGCAGCCAAGATGATTATAATTCTTTCAATTTTCCAAAAGATTTTATTTTTTGCGACAGTCACTTTTGCCTTACTTTTTATTTTACGCTTTGATATGGTTTTTTTCCTCTGTACCATCCTTTTAGAAGCTGTTTTCTTCTTTGCCATAATATTATTACCCTTTATAAAAATAAGTTTAACTTTATTTGACCTTGAAAAATAAGATTAATATTGAAGGTCAGATAAAGTTTTGGCGCCCCAGCCGTGAATTTCGCAAAGTTTTAAAATAATGTTGGCAAATGCAAAGCATTTGCAAATTCTTTGCATACAAGACTTTCTT
>JAGLWW010000102.1 GCA_023133195.1 Candidatus Aenigmatarchaeota archaeon | reverse complement strand
TCTCTATTTCAGGGGAAGAACTCATATCCATATGCCCGGGAGAGACAAAGGAATCGCACTTTATTGTAGAATCAAACGAATCCATTGATGAAAGATATACCTACTACAATCTCGCGGATATATACACCTTTCTTGGAGAGCAAAAGGCAATAGACCTGGAAATAAATCCAAGAAAAGATGACTATTCCAAAATAGACCTGTGGCTCAGCACACAAACAGCAGAGGCCGGTGACAGGATAAAGTTCTCTATTTTAACTGACTCTCCACACAAAATATATTCCAATCTCCCTGTCGTGGGAAACGAACTTGTAACCTCAAAACAGGGCTCTTATTATATAATAGCCGCCACGAAAACAGGCCAGGTAGTAAAAAAGGAAATAGATGTGAGAAAAAATCTCAAGTTCAAAATAAAAAACATCCAAAAACCATCACTCGTGAAGTGCGGGGAAAAATTCAACGTATCCTTTGTCATAGAAAATCTCGGGGAAGATTACTTTGAAATAGAGACCCAACAAAGCAGTGAACTCCGTTACGTCCCGAAGCAATATGTAACTACAGAGGAAAAGGAAAATACTATAATACTGGAGACAATACTCCAGGAGGATTGCACAGGAAATGAGCAGTTTCTTAACATACTTGTCAATGACCAGAGGATATTCGAAAAGATAGAAACGGAAAAGTCAACGAATTTCTTAGAAGAACTTCTGGATTTCTTCAAATCTATTTTTAATTCAATTTTAGACCTTCTTGAGAGATGAGAGTGCGGAGATTGATTTAAGGTTTTTAAAGACGAATGAGAAAAATATTTAGGTGATAAAATGAAGTGTGAAAAATGTGGAGCAGATGCTTGTTATATGGTTGCAGTTGATAGTACAATTACAGGGGTTGTTAGGCACCATATAAGAAAGTTTGCAGGTAGATGTAAACTGTGTGTAGATAAGAAATAACTAGTCCCATAATTTCAGGTTAATTTAGAATTCTTTATTAAATAACATTCTCCTGTTAAGCGATTTATTTGCAAATCCTTATCTTCAAATTTAACCCTTTCTTTACCAAATAAACCTTTTCTTCTCTTGAAAATGTAAAACCGGTTTCCTTCCAAATCTATAGTACTATATTTTTCACTTTTGTATTCTTTGTCATCGATAATGAGTTTGTATTCGATTTCTGCCATATTTACACCCTACTTTAACGGCTTATAAAAAATTACGTATTTCCTTCCTTTAAAGTGAAAGTAACACCTGTCGGAACGTACAGGATTGAAACCGGGAGATTTGCCGATATGCCTGATTTCAGTAATTTTTCCTTCTTTTGGGTATATTTTTATTTCGTGTTTTTCTGAGTCAAGCATAGGACCACGTCCTGCCATTAATTCGATAGAAGATGGGTCGAATTCAATCGGAATATCTTTTATAAATTTTCCTAGCCCGTCCTCACAATTTTCAAAATACCAGCCCAGTACCATATTATATATTACATCTTGAAAACTTTTAAACCCATAATTTCAGTTTTAAAGACGATTGACTAATAGAAAGAAAAAATGAGAAGAGGGACACTATACCAGATAAAAGTTATTTATGATTGTTTCGGAAAACTTTTCCTCTTTCATTTTGTCCAGTACAAGATTCACCCTGTATTTTACTCTCTGGAAGCTTATCTCCATCGTGTCAGTGTCCACAAAGACGTAGGATGCCTTTGAAATGTCATCCTTGGGCTGGCCAACCGAGCCAGGATTTATTATAAACTTGTTGTTGTGCTCCTTGACGAAAGGTAAGTGACCCTGGCCGCATACTATTATGTCTGCTCCAGTGTCCTCAAAATGTTTCTGTATATTTTCCAGGGATTCCATCTTTGTAATCTCCCCGTTGAGGTAGTCCGCAGGGGAACCATGAAGCAAAAGCACGTTAAATCTTCCGAGCTTTAATGACCTGTAACCGTCCAGGTCGCAAAGAAAATCCATGTTGTCTTTGGAAATCACCTCTCTTGTCCATTTCATAGTCTCGGCCAAAAGCGGGTCTATTCCTCTTAGGTTGCCGTCAACCACGGCCTGATCAAAATCTCCCTTGACTGAAACAACATGCTCAATTCCCCTCAAAAAATTACAGACTTCATTGGGATATGGGCCTATTCCGACCACATCCCCTGCGCAAAGAATATAATTCACGGCACCGAAGTTCTTGTTCAGGTGCTGGAAAACTGACTGTAACGCGGGGAAGTTCGAATAAATGCCGGATATTATCATCAAACGCATAATTAATTTAAGCAAAAGCCAGTTTAAATTAGTTATGAACTTAAAAAAAGTGCTTTCAGAGAAACTTGGCAAGAAAGAAATGAAAAATTTGAATACTTCTTTTGACATAATCGGCTCCAGGGAAAAGGCCGTTGCTGTAATCGAGGTTCCGGATGAACTGAAAAAAAAAGAAAAGATAATCGGCAATGCCCTCCTTGAAGTACACAAGAACGTAAAATCCGTCCTTAAGAAATCCTCCAGAAGAAAGGGAAGGTTCCGCCTGCGAAGCTACAAGCTAATAGCCGGGGACCGGAACACGGAAGTTGTTCACAAGGAAAGCGGATGCCGTTTTTTATTGAACGTAAAGAAGACTTACTTCTCAGTTCGCGAAGGCACAGAAAGGGAGAGGATTGCAAAGGAAGTAAAAGATGGTGAAAAGATTCTGGTCATGTTCGGGGGTGTGGCCCCGTTCCCGGTTGTGATGGCCAAAAAGAAAAACGTGAGAGTATACTCGGTGGAGATGAACCCGGAAGCACACAAATACGCAATAAAAAACGTATTGTTGAACAGGGTGGGGGACAAGGTTGTTCCCATACTCGGGGACGTCCGTGAGGTGTGCAAAACATTGGGGGAAAAATTTGACAGGATAACAATGCATCTTCCGGAAAAGGCACATGAGTTTCTTGATGTGGCCTTCTCCTGCTCTCGGCGCGGCAGCATAATTTACCTTTACGGAATAGAAGAGGAAGGCAAAAAAGACCTAGAAAAGAAAGTAAAAGAACAAG
>JAGLWW010000101.1 GCA_023133195.1 Candidatus Aenigmatarchaeota archaeon | reverse complement strand
TTTAAACTTCGGTTTCAAAATCATGAATCAATTACCGACGACCTTTACCAAGACCCTTCTTTCTCTTGGGCAAACGTCAAACTCGCAAAAGATTATGCTCTGCCATGTTCCCAGTTCCAGCCGGCCACCCTTTACTCCTATTATCTTTCCGGGCCCGACCAAACCTGCCTTCAGGTGGGAGTGAGCATTGGACGGGTGGCGGTGACGACCGGAAGTAAGTTTTCCAAACATTTCCCTGAAATCCTCCAGCAGCCGGTCCTCGTATTCATTTATAAGAATAGCACCGGTGGAGCCGATATTGAAGACAAGGCACAAACCTTCCTTGACTCCGCTCTTTCCCACAATTTCTTCAACTTCCGGAGTTATGTCAATCAAATCATCAGTCTTTGTAGAGAATTCTATCGTTTCCGCATACACCAAATCACCAATAATTATTAAGAGAACTAAAATTTAAAACAAAGCTTGGTTTCCTTAAGCGTTTAGCAAATTTTTAGAAATTCAAAACCAAATAAGCCAAGAAAGGAAGCGAAACCAGACTTGCAATCATGTAAATTTTTACGAATAATCCCTTGGTTTCTTGATTCATTTAACCCCCACAGCCAAGAACTGTAAATCCTGAACTATTTAAGCCTTTTTAGAGAAAGCTTTTTAACCCTTTTTGTGAACTTTCTGTGTCATAACATCTGCGTATTGATACAGGAGATGCACGAGCTCGGCTTTTTTCCGAGTTTTTAAACATTTTAAATGTAATCTTCTATTATAAAATATGCCAGAACCAGAAAAAGCAACATCAAGAATTGCAATGAATAGTAGACTTATAGCAGTTATAACCGCTGTCTTCTTTTTGATAATAAATTTAAAAATAGAAATATTGACACAAAATGGACTCTTAGCCTTGCAACTTGTTCTGGCCATACCATTTTTGTTTACTTCAACGCTTGCTTATTCAAAATTAGGTTATAGAAAAGAAACAAAACGATGGAATACCTTAGGGTGGATTACCTTTATAATTGGCTATGCTTTCATGTTAAACACAATCGGAGTTTTAGTGGGAAGATATGTAGATGTTCTTTTTGGCGTTTTATTCTTTTTGGCTAACTGGATTCTGACAATAATATATTCCTTGATTGATATATCCTATGAAAAATCAGTTATCAAAGAAAGGCTTGTAAAAGACTCGTTTTTCATTCTGATACAAATCTTTTTCGGGTTGTTTATACTACTTGGAGTTTTCTGATTAAACATCGCTTTCTCTTGTATCTAAAACCGGTGAGAAATACTCTTCTATTTCCTTGGTACGCTCCTTGTTATAATCCCATAACTCTACATAGCATTTGGCTTTATCATGACCTATAGAAGGCACAAAACCCTTTGAAACGATATCCAAGGTAATCTGTTCTTTGTTTTTTAGAAGCATGCTTGCACTGCAGTGAAAGCCTCTGGTTTCTTCTTGCCCATGAGCCAAACCCTCTGGATAGATTTGTTCTGTTTTGCGTGTTTTCCAGTCTATTCTCAGCCATGGAAATTTTTCTTCTCCTGCTTCTTTCATTTTTTCTAGTGGAGATTCTTCAAGGTATAATCTAATTGGCATATAATATTACTGTTCAGTTAATCTTAAATCCTTGAAGTTTATGACTTTTTGTGCAAAAATTAGTCCTACACAAAAAGTCGGTTTTTTAGTTTACTGTTTGGGCAAAGTCCTCCAAGCCCAAAAGTAAATAATTATTTCTTTTTATCTAAAACTTCTTTGAACGTTATTCTAAAATTTTCTTGTTCCTTTTTCTTCATGGCATAGCCTAAATTTCCTTCGGGACTCCACCAATACTTCCCTTTAAAACTTCTATGAGGGGCATAATAGGGTGGAACATTAAAATCAAGAATTATCGAACTTTGAGTTGGATTGAAATCTTCTTCTTTAAGTTTATTTATTATTTTCCCAGCAAAAATTCCTAGGTCATTATAAAAATTCTCTTCTATCACTTGAGCGATATAATTTTTAGATTCAGCTATGTAATCTGGGGTTCTGGCACTTATCTGATTTAAATAAAATCTGTTTTCAAAACTCGTTTCAGTTCCCATTATATTACGCTTCTTGAATTGGGTTATGGGAATGCCTTCTCTAAATACATGAATTTTGAATATCGAGTTGCTTTTTTCCGCTTCATTCATAATATCTCTAAGAACAAAAAAAGATTTAAACACAAATCAATCCGAAATTTATATAAAATAATTAATAAAATGTACATATGAAAAAGATAGAGGGGGTTGCCGCGATAATTTTGGATGGAAATGATAAAATACTGATAAATAAACGAACCAAAAATTGTTATTGGGAACCTAATGTTTGGTCTCTTCCGTGTGGAAAGGTTGAAGAGAACGAAGACCCGAGAGAGGCAATAATTAGAGAATTAAAGGAAGAGTTTGGAATTGATGTGCAAATAGTTCAAAAGGTATCAGAAAGGACCTATTTCTTGAAGAATGAAGATGCTGATTGGATAGTATATGGTTATTTGTGTCAAATAAAGAACGGTAATTTGAAGATACTTGAACCAAAATTAACCGAAGAAATTAAATTTATTTCTATTAACCAATTACCAGAGAATTTCTTTCCTGAACTAAAAACAGTTATAGAAGATTTTCAGAAAACCTCATAGTTTCAGGTTTTTAAATTCTGGGAAGAAAGACATTAATATGAAGAAACTATTAATCGCTTTGTTGCTTATAGCGGTTTTGTTTATTGGCGGGTGCGCCGGTAATGAGAAGGCTTGTCCGGAAGACGCCAAGGTATGCCCAGATGGTTCCACGGTTGTAAGAGTCCCTCCGGATTGTGAATTCGAGCCATGCCCCACGACAACCACGACTACACTCTCCAACACAACAGATACAATATACGTTGAGATTAAGCCAGTCACGACAACAATCACCGAGACCACAACAACTTTAGAGGGGACAACTTCTACTACAGTAACCACCACTTCTACAAGTTCCTCCTCCACCACAACTATTCCAGAAACCACAA
>JAGLWW010000100.1 GCA_023133195.1 Candidatus Aenigmatarchaeota archaeon | reverse complement strand
AGTCGGAACAGGAATCGCATTCATAGGTTTGTGGCAATCCTTCCTCCGTCCATATAGTTATGTTATGCTCCGAACCCAAACTCAGAGCGAACTCCAACTCTCCGGCAGACTGGCTCAGATTGCAGTTAGTATTGGAATCATCACAGTAAACCTCATTGTAGGATGCATTGTAATCAAGAGAGTTGGGCATCTGCACGGTGAGGTTCGTTGTTCCTGTTCCTTCAAGGTAAATGGTTGCGTTGTTCTCCTCGGAGGACGGAGATGTCGCTGACAGGAGTAAAACGTCTTCATTTGTTAATTTCTTTATTTCTGGTTTGGTTGTTAAGGCGTAACTGATGTTTATGTAGGAAGGGTCTGTCTGGTTCGTTTTCCAGTAGGGGTCGCCTGCCTTTGAATACAACTTAGCTACTAACCAGTACCAGTCTCTTGGATAATCCAGAGTCCAGTTAAGCTGAGTGAAGTTTGTTTTATTCAATAAATAATTTGTAGAATTAGGGACCTGTTTGTTCGTGTCTGTATCGCTACCGTAAGTTACAAAATATTGGATGCCAATGTAAGTATAATTAGTAGCTTTATACCAAGAAGAAATGTTTATGCTCTTTACGTAAACTGAAAAGTTGGTGGATATGTTGTCTGGGGATGCCTGAACCCAAGAGCCGCATGTAAAATTAGATGCGCTCGTTGGGGCCTCAAATAACAAAGATTTTGCATCTCCACCAACTGGTTGACCGTGTATAGGCTGTACATCAGGCCTTAAGTAATAACTTGTTATGTACGTTTGGGTTGTATTTACGAAAAATGCATATTTCCTTTTGACCCAGTTTCCATCGGGGTCTGTTATATTAACGACAAGCGAGTACAAGCCGTTTTCATCTACTGTGAAGTTACCTGTTATGTTCTCTCCGTTTGTATCCGAATCAATTGTCTCAGATGGTCTTGTGTATGTGTTATCAGTGAAAGAAGTGCATGCTGTTCCGTTTGGATAGTAAACTGATATGTTGAACTCAACTAAATCATTTAAATCGGCCTCCCTTTTATTGAAGGAGGTACTGTTTATCATCTTACTTTCCGCGTTATCGAAAAACTGATTGTTTGTGAAAGTATCGCTTGAAATACCTTCTATGTATACATCTATTTTGTTTTTTTCCAGAAGGTTGTTGTCTATTGTGTTGTTTGAACTTGTTTTTACGTAAATTCCGTATCTGTTCTTACTTATTATATTGTTTGTTATGGTGTTGTTGTTACAATCGGTTTGCAAATATAAACCGTTTATTATTGAATCCTGCATCGTGTTGTTTGTTATGTTATTGCCAGTGGCACCTGAGAATAAATGAATTGCATAAGTTCCTGAAGACGTAATTGTATTGTTTCTTACGGTGCAGTTATCTGCTCCCCACATGTAAATGCCTTTATAGGCTTGGTTACTGATTGTATTGTGGGATATGTTATTGAATGAAGATATGATTATCATAGCGTTATCAGTTGTATTTTCAAATGTATTGTATTCAAAAACGTTATAGGAACTACCTGAAGTGATAAGCACTTCTCCTTCGTTTGATTCAAATATGTTGTTTGTTATGGTGTTGTTATCGCCGTTGGTTGCGTATATTGTACGACTACCCCAGTACTTAAACGTGTTGTTTGTTATGGTGTTGTTGTAGCTGCCATCAATACATATCTTATTTTCAAAGTCTGTTATCGTGCAGTTTCTTATTATGTTGTTGTTGGAACCCCCACCTGCGCTATTAAAGAGAATTCCCGAGTCATCTCCTGAGCTATCCCCGTCTATCGTATAACCCATGCAGTTGAAAGTCACGCTGTCTTTTCCATTGAAGTCTATGCACGTGCCTGAAACATCACTTAAGCTCGTATTGAGTTTGACAGTATCTCCAGAAGACGCATCACCTATTTTTGTGTTGCAGTCGGAACAGGAATCGCATTCATAAGTTTGTGATCCTTCCTCCGTCCATATCGTTATGTTGTGCTCCGAACCCAAACTCAGAGCGAACTCCAACTCTCCGGCAGACTGGCTCAGATTGCAGTTAGCGTTGGAATCATCACAGTAAACCCCATTGTAGGATGCATTGTAATCAAGAGAGTTGGGCATCTGCACGGTGAGGTTTGTTGTTCCTGTTCCTTCAAGGTAAATGGTTGCGTTGTTCTCCTCGGAGGACGGAGATGTCGCTGACAAAAGTATTACATCATCCGTGTTTGACAGTTCCTTTATCTCGGGTTTGTCTGAATAGACGTAGGAAATGTTCACGTAGGACGGATGGGTCTGGTTGGTGTACCAGTAAGGACTTATTCCACTTAGCTTAATAGCCAGCCAATACCACTCTCCTGCATAATCCAAAGACCAGTTCAACTGGGTGAAATTATTTACACTCCATGTCCATTCTGAGACAGCAGAAAGAGAGTCCTGATAGTCCTTAGTGCTACTGAAATCCACATATCTTTGAACGCCTACATAAGGAGTTATGCCTACAGTACTGTTATACCAGTGGGAAATGTTTATGTCCTTTAAGTAACTTAAAGGTGTGGTGCTTATATTGTCAGGAGACGCCTGAATCCAAACACTACAGGTAAAATCAGATTCACTTTTTGGTGCCTCAAGAAGCAAAGATTTAGAGTCAATCTTGGAAGGCTGCCCATGTGTTGGCTCCACATCTGGTCTTATGTAATAGTTTGTTATCCTCGTCTGGTCAGTATTCACGAGAAACATATATTTTCTCTTTATCCAATTTCCATCAGAATCTTTTATGTTAACAACTAATGAGTATAACCCATTTTCTGTTACAGTAAAGATTCCTGTTATGTTCTCTTCGTTTACATCCGAATCGATTATCTCGGAAGGTCTCGTGTATATGTTGTCCTGGAATTTTGTGCAGGTCGTCCCGTTCGGATGGTAAACTGTTATGTTGAACTCAACCAAATCATTTAAGTCAGGTGTTCTGTTATTGAAAGAAATTGTTATCATCTTGCTTATGGAATTATCTAAAAAGGTGTTGTTTACGAAATAAGA
>JAGLWW010000010.1 GCA_023133195.1 Candidatus Aenigmatarchaeota archaeon | reverse complement strand
ATGAAAACCATAGAAATAGCGAGGGATATGGGCAAAAGAGTTATAGGAATAGTCCTAAATTCTGTTAGATATGAAGATTATGAAATAAAAAGCAAGGAAATAGAGGCCATAACAGGGCTTCCTGTATTGCAAAAAATACCATGGGATGAAAACGTGCTGAAAAGTCTGGCAAAAAAGAAACCTCTGGTGGACTTGCAGGATATATCTCCAGCTGCAATAAGCTACTACCAACTGGCATCAAAACTGACTGACAAAGAATATAAAAAACCGTTTTTCCTGGATTTAAGGAGATTCTTTGCCCTGAGACTCTAGGATTAATTATTTATATATATGTTTATTACAAATAACTACGTCTAATTTATTTAGATATAAAAAAATATGGAGGTGTAAGGAATGGCAGCAGATAAACCTCACTTAAATTTGGTTACTATTGGTCATATTGACCATGGTAAAAGTACTCTTGTCGGTAGACTTCTTTGGGATACCAAAAATCTACCAGAAGAAGAAATGAGAAAGCTGAAGGAGTTGGCCAAAGAACTTAAGAAAGAGACCTTTGAATTCGCTTTTGTTATGGATAAACTAAAGGAAGAGAGAGAAAGAGGGGTTACAATAGACGTTATGCATACAAGATTCGACACAAAGAAGTATTATTTCACGGTAATAGACGCACCAGGACATAGGGATTTCGTTAAGAACATGATTACCGGGACCTCTCAGGCAGATGCAGCTATTTTGGCGGTGTCTGCAAAGGAAGGACCGCAGGAACAGACGAAAGAACACATTTATCTTGCAAAAGTTCTTGGAGTAAACCAGATGATAGTGGCTGTAAACAAGATGGATACTGTGGAATGGGCAGAAAAAAGGTACAACGAAGTAAAGGAAGAAGTAACAAAAATACTTAAAACCATAGGATACAATGCAGACAAAATACCATTCATACCGGTATCTGCCTATAAAGGTGACAATATAGCAAATAAATCCGAGAATATGTCTTGGTATAGTGGCAAGACTATATTGGAAGCACTAGACGACATAGAAGAACCGGAAAAACCCGTAGACAAACCTTTGAGACTTCCTATCCAGGACGTATACGTTATAACTGGTATAGGAACCGTCCCTGTTGGAAGAGTGGAAACCGGAGTAATGAAAAAAGGTGAAAAAATACTTTTCGTGCCAGCAGGTGTTATAGGTGAAATAAAATCCATAGAAATGCATCATGAAGAGGTACCTGAAGCAAGACCAGGAGACAATGTCGGATTTAATGTAAGAGGGATAGACAAAAAAGCGGTGAAAAGAGGAGACGTTGCATGTCATCCGGACAAACCGGCAACAATAGCAAAGGAGTTCAAGGCGCAGATAATTGTATTGAACCACCCCAATGTCATAGCAAAGGGTTATACGCCTGTTTTCCACTGTCATACATCGCAGACGGCATGCAAAGTGATTGAAATAGAAAAGAAAATCAATCCAAAGACTGGTGAAACCATAGAAGAAAATCCGGATTTCATAAAGACTGGTGATGCAGCAATAATAAAAGTGGTGCCAAACAAGCCAATGGTCGTGGAAAGCAACAAGAATTTCCCGGAACTGAGCAGATTTGCTATAAGAGATATGGGACAGACCGTGGCAGCAGGCGTATGTATAGAAGTTACACCAGCGTAAAGGGAATTTTTTTCCCTTTTCTTTTTCTTTTTTTTTCAGAAAATCAGATAAACTATTTAAACGTGTCTATATAACTATTCTACGCTGAAATATTGGTTAATTGGTGGAATTTATGCAAAAAGCAAGGATAAAATTAAGCGGTACAGATCCGGATAATTTGAATAAGATATGCAAGCAAATAAAGGAAATTGCAGACAAATTCGGAGTTTCTGTCAGAGGTCCTATTTATCTTCCCACTAAAAAGCTTGTGGTTCCTACTATGAAACAGAAAAAGACCGGTACTGGGCACGGGAATGCCACATGGGACAAGTGGGAAATGAGAATCCATAAAAGGATTATGGATGTCGGAGCAAACCAAAGAGCTCTGAGATATATAATGAGAATAAGTATTCCAGATAACATAAACATATCAATAGAACTGACTGGACTGAACTGAATTTTTTTCTGTGGGTGTGTCTGAGGTGTTTAGCCATGACTCTCAAGAATAAATTAACGATAATTATATCAAATATAATGATATTGATATTCATAGGCACACTTTTCTTTCATGAATTTGAGAGATGGAGTTGGGTGGATTCTTTCTATTTTACATCCACGACGCTGATGACCATAGGTTACGGAGATATTCATCCAACTATGGTCATAACCAAACTGTTCACGGTTTTCTTTGCGTTTGCCGGTATCGGATTGATGTTATATTCGCTGACCATATTGGGACAAGATTTTTTGAGCAAGAAATCTTTTGTTGAGCCAAGAAAGATAATGGAAAAGACTATAAAGACCATTGCCAAAGATATAATGAAAAAAGAGGAAGAGGTCTTCCGTTACGAATTAAAGAAGTTTTTCGAAGGTAAATACAGGCAAAAATATAATTATAAACCCAAAAGAAAGGTAAGAAAAAGAAATTAAAAGACATGAAACCATATTAATAGAGTGCTGAGGTGGCCGAGCGGTCCAAGGCGCTAGCCTGGAAAGCTAGTATGCGAAAGCATGCGCAGGTTCGAATCCTGCTCTCAGCGCCACTTTTTATAAAAACCTTTAAATAGATTACGCTACAAGAATAAAAGTCTCTCAGCGCTAAGCACGAATTATAAAGTGCACGTATATCCATCGTTTTCTTAAGAGCAGGCCGGATAAAGGTCGTGAAAAGATTTAAATAATCTTTTTGCATAATAATCATGTCCGTTTTATACGGATTGGTGATTGGTACGACCATGAGTATTAAAATGCTAAAGGTGAATAAATGCCTCATAAACATAAACCAAGAGCAGGGTCTTTGCAATATTGGCCCAGAAAAAGGACAAAAAGAATATATCCTAACATATGTAGTTATCCAAAGGTTAATGAGGCTAAGCCGCTCGCATTTGCCGGCTACAAGGCTGGTATGACGCAGATTTTTTTCACTGATAATAAAAAAGGCTCCCCAACTCAAGGCCAAACTGTTTCTCATTCTGTTACCGTTCTTGAAACAATTCCCCTCTTCGTTCTTGGATTACGTGCTTACTCTGGAACTGCTGTTACAGAAATCTATGCTAAAGAGATTCCCAAAGAACTTAAAAAGGGATTGAAAGCTCCAAAAGATATAAAGAAATCCAGTGGTAAAATAAAGGATTTCTCAGAGATAAAACTTATAGTTTGCACGCAACCCAAAAAGACAGGCTTTGGTAAAAAAACACCGGAGATGTTTGAAATCGGAATTGGAGGAAATCCAGAAGAGCAAAAGAAACTGGCAATGGAAAAGCTTGGAAAGGAAATAAAAGTGGAAGAAGTATTCAAGGAAGGAGACTTTGTAGACAGCATATCTGTTACAAAAGGTAAAGGATTTCAGGGCGTGGTTAAAAGATATGGAGTAAAGATAAGGGGAAGAAAAGATGAACAGCATCACAGACAGATAGGAGTAATAGGTACGGAAGGTGTTGCCCATGTCATTTATACAATCCCACAGCCAGGTCAGCTTGGTTTCCAAAGAAGGACTGAATTCAACAAGCAGATATACAAGATAGGAAATGACCCAAAAGAAGTTAATCCTGACGGCGGTTTTCTGAATTATGGTTTGGTAAAAGGCAATTATGTTTTGATAAAGGGTTCTATCCCGGGGGCAAAGAAGAGATTGATTCTCATAAGAGCTCCTATAAGAGAGCGTAAAAGGGGATACCCTATTGAAGTGCAAAGGATAGATAAAACAAGTCAACAGTAAGGTGTAAAAATGAATAAAGTTAACGTCTTGGATTTGGAGGGAAAAATAAAAGAAACTGTAGATCTGCCCAGAGTTTTCTCCACTCAGTACAGACCTGACCAGATTAAGAGGGCTGTCTTGGCTGCTCAGGCAAATCGAAGGCAAAAATACGGCTCTGATAAGATGGCAGGCAAAAGAACTTCGGCCCATTATCATGGGCTCACGCATCTGGACCCTGACCAGAAGATGATGGGAAGGGAAATGGCAAGGATGCCCAGAGAACATGGAGATACTTCAAGATTTATGAGAGCCAGATTGGTTCCTCAGGCCAAGGGTGGTAGAAGGGCTCATCCGCCAAGAGTAGAAAAAAACTGGGATAAAAAAATAAACAACAAGGAAAGACTGTTTGCAATAAAGAGTGCCATAGCAGGCACGGGTAATAAGGAACTTGTGAGAGAAAGAAATCATATTTTTGATTCTGAATTGCCTTTGGTTGTTGTAGATTCTGTACAAAAAATAAAAAAGGTTAAAAAATTAATGGAATTCATGAATAAAATTGGGATGGAAAAGGAAATGGAAAGAGTTAAGCAAAAAAATGCAAGAACTGGTAAAGGCAAATTGAGAAGGGGCAAGCACAAAAGAAAAATCGGTCCTTTGATTGTCATAAAGGAAGATGAAGGAATTTCAAAGGCATATAAAAACATACCTGGTTTGAATGTTATAGAACTGGGAAAGATAAATGCTGAAATACTTTCACCCGGAGCCCATGGAATAAGACTTACAATTTGGTCAAAGTCAGCTTTTGATGACTTAAAATTGGAAAATTTTAAGCCTGAGAGTAAAAAAGCTGAAGAAAAAAGAACTCATGAAAAGGATAAGGTGTAATACATGACTGGGAAAACGAATGTTAAGAAAGATGAGGCAGAAATAAAGAAAAAAAAGAAATTTATTAAGAAGAAAGAGAAAAAATCCAAAGAAAAGAGACCATTGCTTTATGACCCCTGGAAAATATTAATAGCTCCGCACCTGAGTGAAAAGAACATAGGACTTGTAGAAAGCGAGAATAAACTTGTGTTCATAGTCAATGAAAAATCAAATAAAAAACAGATTAAGTGGGCTGTGGAAAAATTATTTGATGTAAAGGTTGAAAAAGTTAACATATTAAATGACACGAAAAACAGAAAAAAAGCCTTTATTAAGTTAAGTGCGGAATATGTTGCGCTTGATATAGCGACAAAATTGGGAATGCTATAGGTAAAATCAAAGGTGTTTTAGTATGGGCAAAATAAGAGCACAAAAAAAAGGTAAAAGCAAGAGATTTAGAGTACCCAAAAGAAGGTGCAAAGCTGTTTCAGAGTACAGAGAATGTAAATGTGAGATAGTGGACATAGTCCATTCAATAGGGAGGCCTATGCTGAAAATAAAGTCAGATGAAAAAAAATTCTTTATGATAGCGCCGGAAAATGTTATGGTTGGGGATAAAATAGAAATTGGGGAGAATGCGGATATTAAAAACGGTAATGTTTTGCCTCTTAAAAAAATACCGGAGGGGATTCCTATCTTCAACATAGAAGGAACTCCGGGTGATAACGGTTTATTTATAAAGAGCAGTGGAGGACTTGGAATTATAATAAGCAAGGATAAAAAATGTGTTGTAAAGTTCCCTTCCAGAAAGACCAGGATCTTTAACCTCAAATGCAGGGCAACTATCGGAACAGTAGCAGGCGGAGGAAGAGTAGACAAGCCAATAGTAAAAGCTGGTACAAAACATAAGATGATGAAGGCAAAAGGCAAACTTTATCCCATAGTATCCGGAACTGCAATGAATCCCGTTGACCATCCGTTTGGTGGCAAGACTAGACCTGGTATACCAAAAACCATTTCCAGACACGCTCCACCCGGAGCAAAGGTTGGGTCAATAGCCGCGAAGAGAACTGGTAAGAAAAAGTGAATTAAGTATAAAGGTGATTAAATGCATAAAAATCAAAGATTTTTATTTTTAATCGGAATGCAAATGGAGAGTGATTAAATGGCAAAATTTACTTTCAGAGGAAAAGATTTGGAAGAAATTGAAAAAATGGATTTGAAAGAGTTTTCAGGTCTTTTGACTTCCAGAAAAAGAAGGAGTATTAAGAGAGGTTTTAGTTACGAGCAAAAGAAACTCTTGAAAAAATTAAAGGAAGGTAAAGATTTTGTAAAAACTCACAGAAGAGACCTTGTTATTCTGCCTCAGATGGTAAACAAGAAAATAGCTGTTTACAACGGCAAGGAATTTGTAACAATACAGATTATCCCGGAAATGATAGGACATTGTTTGGGTGAGTTTGCGATGTCAAGAAAGGAAACCAAACATTCCTCTCCTGGAATGGGTGCTACAAGAAGCTCCAAATTCGTTCCATTGAAGTGAAGTGATTAAATGCATGAAACTAAAGTTTCAAACTTTATCATATGTGAAATAAAAGAAGTGATAAAATGATAAAATATCCTGTAGAAATTGAAAAAGAAGAGGTCAAAGCGGCAGGAATAGGTCTGCCCATATCCACAAAAAGCAGCATAATTGTTTGCAGGAAAATAAACAGGATGGAACTTGACAAATCAAAGAAGTTCCTGCAGGAGTTAATAGGAAAAAAAATTGACATAAACGGAAAATATTTCACAAAAACCTGTGAGGAGATACTGAAAATACTGGAAAGCGCAGAAAAGAATGCTGAGTATAAGGGAATGAAAGCCCCTGTTATAAGAACAGTATGCGCAGAAAAAGGCGCGAAAAGGATGAGATCTAAGAGAAGAAGGTCTTTTGGTTCAAAGCTGAAAAATACAAACATAAAAATTATTCTGAAAGAAGGAAAGGAAAAAAAGAAGGTGAATAAAGATGAGCATAAAAAATAAATTTATAGCCAATAACAAAAAGAAACCTCAAATAGAGGAGTTCCTGATGAAATGTTTTGAAAAATATGGTTATTCCCATTCAGATATAAAGAAAACCCACATGGGAATGGATATAACAATTTATGCAAACAAACCGGGCCTCATAATAGGCAGGGGTGGGGAAAACATAAACGCGGTGTCTGAAAAACTCAAGAAAGAGTTTGAATTTGAAAACATAAGAATTGATGTGCAGGAAATAGAAAAACCTTACCTGAATTCGAGAATTGTAGCACAAGAGATAAAGAGCGCTCTTGAAAGGGGTTTGAACTTCAGGAGAATCGGAAATATCATGCTCAGAAAGACAATAGAAAGCGGTGCCATAGGCACTGAGATAAGGTTAAGCGGAAAGCTTGGCTCGTCCAAGTCAAGAGTACAAAGGTTTTATAACGGTTATCTAAAGTATTCGGGAGAGACAGCAAAGCAGTTTGTAGATTATGCAAAAGTAACTGCAGTAACCAAAGCCGGTACCATAGGAATTAAAGTCCGTATAATGAAGGAATTTCCAGAGGCGAAAATAAAAGAGATAAAGGAAGTGGTCAAGGAAAAGAAGTTGGAAAGTTTGGTATGCCCATATTGCGGAAAGGTTTATGATAAGGAAAGAAGTCTCAAAATTCACATAGGGCAAAAACATTCAGACGAGGAGAAAAAGAAGACGGAACAGAAAGAAGAGGCAAAACAGGATGAAACCGGCCCCAAGAAAAAGAGTAAAGAGGAGGCTAAACCGAAAAAAGAATCTAAGGAAAAGATAAAACCTGATGAAAAAATAGCAAAAGAGAAATCCGAATCAATTAATGAGAAACCGGAAGAAGCTAAACCCGAGGAAAAAAAGGAAGAATCTGAAGTGAAGAAAACTGAGACACCGAATAAAAAAGAGGAAGAACTGGTGAAAGAAAAGGAGAGGAAGGTGAATAAAGATGGCAATACTAAAGCCTAAGGAAATAAGGAAAATGACTGATGAGGAAATGAATAAAAAAATGAAAGAACTTAAACTGGAGCTTTCCAAAAAGAAGGCACAGATAATCGTAGGTGGCGCTCCTGAAAATGCTGGCAAGATAAAGGAGATAAAAAGAACCATTGCCAGAATTTTAACCATAAAAAACGAGAATAAGAATTCAAAATTACAAAAAATTGAGGTGATAAAAAATCAAAGAAATCAAGTTTCATAATTTTTTATCAATTTTTGATAAAAACTTTGAGGTGATAAAAAATCAGTGAGATGTGTCCAAACTGTGGACTTCCAAAAGATCTTTGTATATGCGAAACTCTGGCAAAAGAAGAAAATAAAATCGAGGTTTTCCTTGAAAGGAGAAGATACGGAAAATATATGACCGTGGTAAACAACATATCAAAAGACATGAATCCGGGACAAATATTAAGCGAACTTAAAAAAAGTCTGGCATGCGGCGGGACATACAAAAACGGAAAAATAGAACTACAGGGAAATCACTTAAGGAAAATGGAAAATTTGTTGATAAAATTGGGCTTTTCAAAAGACCGGATAGAAATAAAAAGACGATAAAATGATGACGAAAAAAAACCTTAAAAAACATGAGTTTATGGGGCTTGAAGCCGAAGTTTTGAAAAGCAAAAATGAGACGCAGAAAGGGATTAAAGGAACGGTAATAAATGAAACACAAAAAATCATAAAAATAGAGTCAAAGAACGGTGAGAAAAACATACAAAAGGTTGGCTCTGTTTTCAGGTTTACGTTACCAAACGGA
Organism: Candidatus Aenigmatarchaeota archaeon; assembly: GCA_023133195.1. Taxonomy (GTDB): domain Archaea; phylum Aenigmatarchaeota; class Aenigmatarchaeia; order PWEA01; family JAGHBM01; genus JAGLWW01. The sequence goes on along the minus strand of JAGLWW010000010.1, from coordinate 4,169 downwards.
GAAAAAATGAAAATAATTGGAAATGAAATCGCTGTCAGACCGGAAGAAAGGATAAGAAAGGTGAGAAAATGAGTAAGAAAAAAATGAGAAACATTGGATTGGATGTAAAAACCCCGAAAGAAACGTGCAAAAGCAAAAAATGCCCGTTTCATGGAAACCTGCCTGTCAGAGGAAGAGTTTTTAAGGGCGTTGTAATTAGTGATAAATCTAAAAATACTGTTGTAATCCAATGGAATTACTTCAATTTCATGCCTAAATATGAAAGGTATGAAAGAAAAAATACAAAAATACTTGCTCATAACCCGTCCTGCATAAACGTAAAGAAGGGAGATGTTGTGACAATAGCTGAATGCAGACCTATAAGCAAGAAAAAAAGTTTTGTTGTGATAGAAAAAGGAGGTGCTGAGAAATGAAAGCAATGGGTTCAAGAATAACAAAAGGAATTAATCATGGAGCGCTGATAAACTGTGTGGACAACAGCGGAGCAAAAATTCTAAGAGTTTTTGCTGTAAAGGGTTATAAGGGTAGAAAAAGAAGGCAGCCGAAGGCCGGAATCGGGGATATTGTTTTATGTTCGGTCAAAAAGGGAACACCAAAGATAAAACAGGAGACTCCTCTTGCTGTAATAATCAGACAAAAAAAGGAGATTCGCAGGGCTGATGGTACAAGAATAAAGTTTGAAGACAATGCAGCCATCCTAGTGGGCGAAAAGAAAGAGCCGAGAGGTTCGGAAATAAAAGGTCCCGTAGCAAAGGAGGTCGTAAAGAGATATCCCCCTATTGGAAAAATAGCGAGAATAGTGGTTTAAATGAGTATTCAGCCAAGAAAACAAAGAAAAAGATTATATGAGGCACCTCTGCATAAAAGGCAGAAAATGATGACTGTAAACTTGAGCAAGAACCTGAGAAAGAAGTTCAAGAAGAGAAATATCCCCCTGAGAAAAGGTGATAAAGTCGAAATATTGAGGGGCGAATTTAAGGGAATGAAGAGTTTGATAAACAAAGTAAATCTTAAAAAGTTAATGGTAACACTCGAGGATGTTAAAAGAAGTAAGACAGACGGAACGGAAATTCGTGTTTCCATACATCCGACTAATCTTAGACTGATAGAACCTGACATGACTGACAGAAAAAGGCAAAAAATAGTAAAAAGAGTGGAAGGTGAATTCGAGGTTAAAAAGCCAAAAGTAGAGAAAAAAGAGAAAAAGGAGGAGAAAAAGAAAGCTGGCTTCAGTTGCCCGATATGTGGAAAAGGTTTTGACAACAAAATGGATTTGAATGTTCATCGGGAGAAAGAACACAAAGATTTCATGGAAAGGTGAGAAAATATATGAAAATAGACTTTGGAACTACGTTCCAATACTGGAAAAGCAAAATTTCCGGATTTTCAAATTTTCACACCAAATAAATAAGGTGAGAAAATGCATCAAAAAAGATTATCAGCAAAGGAAAGTTATCCAATTAAGAAAAAAATAAAGAAGAGATTTGTAGTTTGTCCCAGACCTGGTCCTAATCCAAAAGAAGATTCTATACCATTGTTATCTCTTTTAAGGGATGTACTTGTATATTGTGAAAATGCAAAGGAATCCAAACATATAATAAAATCAGGAAAAATTACGGTAGACGGCAAGGTAAGAAAAGACCACAAGTATCCAATAGGAATTTTTGATGTGGTTACCATACCTCAGATAAAAGAATCTTTCAGGGTTGTGCCCGGAGAAAAATGGCTTGAACTTATAAAAACTGCGGAAAAGGATGTCAAAATCTGCAGGATAAAAAACAAGACCGTGGAAAGAGGGGGAAAGATTCAACTTAACCTACATGATGGAAAGAACCTGATTGTAAAAAAAGATGATTATAAGACAGGAGATTCTCTTGTATTAAGCATTCCTAAACTTGAGATAAAGAAGCATCTGAAAAGAGAAAAGAATTCTCTTTGCCTGGTGATAAAAGGAAGCAACAGAGGTAAGATTGGTATATTAAGGGGGGTAAGAAAAACCCTGGGTTCTACTCCAAATTTGGCTTCTATAGAAGTCAACCAAAGAACTGTTGATATTCCGGAAAAATTCATTTTTGTTATTGGAGACAAATCTCCGGCAATAAAAATAAGTGATTAATATGAAAGAAAATCCAATGAGAGAAATCGGGATAGAAAAAGTAACTATAAACATATGTATAGGTGAATCGGGAGAAAAACTGGAAAGAGCAAAAAAATTACTTGAATCACTTACAGGAAAAAACGCGGTCAAGACAAAGACAAAAAAAAGGAGTACTTTTGGTGTGCAAAAAGGAAGACCAATAGGTGTTAAAGTCACTTTAAGGAAAAAAAACGCGGCAGATTTCCTTAAAAAAATAATCGATTCGAAGGAAAGAAAGCTGAATATAAAATGCTTTGACGGAAATGGCAATTTCTCAATTGGAATTCATGAACATATAGACATACCGGGCATAAGATATGACCCCAAGATAGGCATATTTGGAATGGATGTCTGTGTTACGTTGGGAAGACCCGGTTTTAGGATAAAAAGAAGGAAGATATCCAAATCTGTGGGAAAGTCTCATAGAATAAGCAAGGAAGAATCCATGGATTTTGTAAAGAAAAAATTTGAAATTGAAGTGATAAAATGATTGAGAAAAAACATAGAAAACCAAAATGTATAAGATGCGGGAGGCATGGTGCCCTGATAAGGAAATATGGTTTATATTACTGCAGACACTGTTTCAGGGAAGTAGCCGAGGAAATCGGATTTAAAAAATATTAACAGGTGATAAAGTGCAACATGATATTTTGGCGGACTGTTTTTCAGCCATAAAAAACGCCGAAAGGGTCGGGAAGAATGAGTGTTTTTCTCCGGTTTCAAGTCTTGTAAAAAATGTACTGGAAGTGATGAAGATCCACAGTTTCATTGAAGAATTTGAACAGGCCGGGAAGAGATTTAGAATAAAACTGAATCATAGGATAAATGATTGTAACATAATAAAACCAAGATTCTCCTTTAAAAAAGATGGGTTTGAAAAATGGGAAAAAAGATATCTACCGTCAACGGGATTTGGAATCCTTATAGTAAGTACTCCCAAAGGCATAATGACCCATGAAAAAGCTAAAAAAGATGGAACAGGAGGAAAGCTACTTGGATATGTTTACTAGGTGTTAAAATGAAAAAAGAGATTGAAATTCCGGAAGGTATTGACATTGATATAACGGAAAATGACTTAAAGGCCAAAGGAGGCAAGGGAGAGGTAATAAAGAGATTTTATCATCCCAAACTAGGTATAAAAAAAACCGATAAAAAAATAATCATAGAAACCAAGGATGAGAAAAAGAAAAATCTTGCAATAATCGGGACCTGGACTGCACACATAAAAAACATGTTCAAAGGTGTTAAGGAAGGGTATGAATACAGGATGAAGATATCTCATGTTCACTTTCCTATGAATGTCTCTGTGGATGGAGACAAACTTGTAATAAAGAACTTCCTCGGACAAAAACAAGACAGATACGCCAAAATAATTGAAGGCGTGAAAGTCAAAATTGAGGGGAATAATGTTATAATTAAAGGAGTAGATAAAGAAAAGGTTGGCCAGACAGCAGGAAATATAGAAAAATCAACGGGATTAAGTACTAGAAGGGACAGAAGAGTCTTTTCGGACGGTATCTTTATAACATCGAAGGATGATGGTGATAGCAATGGCTAGAAAATTTCGCAGACATCCGGAACTTGTAAGGCTTGGTGATAAGTGGAGAAAACCAAAAAGCAGGACAAATAAAATAAGGAAAAAACTAAAAGGTAGGAAACTAATGCCTACGATAGGATACGGCTCATGTAAAGCAGAAAAAAACATGCATCCATCTGGCCTTTTTGAAGTAATGGTTTCAAACGCCAAAGAACTTGAAAAGATAGATAAAAATAAGGAGTGCGCAAGAATTTTGGTAAGCGTTGGTAGGAAGAAAAAAATGGAAATAGTAAAAGCTGCTGAGAAAATGAAGATAAAGGTCTTGAATCCGCGTAAAATTATTGAAAATAAAAAAAGTGGAGACAAAACTCAGATTCCACCTAAAGATTTGAAAAACAGTGCTTCCAAACCTGTTGAGATAGAGTCTAAAAATAAAAATTAAGATGCTTTTAAAAATTGTAAATTTTCACAGGAGGTAAAAAAATGATAACTTTA
>JAGLWW010000001.1 GCA_023133195.1 Candidatus Aenigmatarchaeota archaeon | reverse complement strand
ATTATCCCTAATTTATTCATACGATCCTCAATTTATTTACTTAGCCTTTCTCTTGTCCCAGGATTTTCTGTATCTCCGGTTCCATTTTCACCAGTTCGGAGTTTATCCTTTCCAGCCTTATTGTAACTTCCTTGCTGTTTCTTTCGAGCTCGTTTCTCCTTGACTCTAGAATCTTTTTGGCCTCTCCCAGAGGCTTCTTTACAAGCACTCCCGCTCCGAAGTCCACCAGTATCTTGTCTTTTTCCTTTATCTCGGCAAAAACAAACGATTCCTTTCCCAGAGGGGCAAGAACGTTTTTTATCCCATCTCCCTTTTGTTTTTTCAGCTCTTCAATTACCTTTTCCGTAGTCATCGAGTCTTCTATTGCCTGGTTTATCAAAATCAGCTGTTCACTGAAAACCTTTTGCTGTTCCATTAGGACTTGGTACATGTAAAACTTTTGTTGAAACTCGCTTTGTTTATCCATATTTACACCTATATGAAGCCCATGGCCTCGTCAGTTCTTTGCAGCTCCGGTCCCGTGGTTTCTTCCGGAATTATGAATCCATTTGTGTTCGCAACCAATCCAGCGCCCACGAAAGGAGACCCAAAACTAACGGTTCCTATATCTCCTTTTACCTTTAAAACGCTCTCTAACAACTCCATTTCCTCTTCTGTACAGTTTATATGTGCGAGTATGCCCTTATTGGTGGTAATTGCACAGGAACCGACTATTGAAAGGCCGGCCACCTTGCCTATTTCCACAGGCACGCCGAAGCAATCCTCCAAATCACCCTTTATCTTGCCTATTTCCTTTGGTATTACACATCCTTTGTCATTAAGCAGTATTAAATTGCCCAATGCAGTCTGCTTTATTTTCGTTTTTAGCACGTTTAAGCCCATCTTTTTGAATAATTTGGCCTCTTTTTCCTTGCAATTCTTGGGAAGAGCTATGCCGTTCTTATTGGCCGTGGAAAACAGGCCCACAAGCTCTGAATCTGCTATTCTTGTTTCTACAACTTCAACTCCAAGTATCTCCCGGATTTCATCTTTTTCCTTCTTTGTAAGAGTGTTCCCGACTATACAAAACCCGTCTGTCGGAATAGTAAAGAGTCCCAGATTCGGGTCCCCGTTAAAGTTTAGCCTGCCAATATGCCTTTTCATAACAAATCTTATTGGGGTTAAGATTTATAAGTTTGATTAATTAGGGAGTGCGAAGAGAAGGTTAAAACTGGAAGAGAATCACTTTTTATACCCATTTTTTACTTTAAAGAAACCTACTAAACCTAAACCCAAAGTTTCATAAATTGAGTGTTTAAATAATATCTTTCTTTTCCTATCAATTACTTTTCCAAGTTTTACATCATAACTCATTTCTTTTACTATATCAGCATTAAGTTCTTCCGCCCGCTTCTTTATCTTCGAAAGATAATTTTTTCTTGTATTGATATCATAACCAAAAACGTTTTCTGACCAAGTCTCTCCTTCAGATTGAATGTTTTCTACAGAAATTGCCTCTATGTTTCTAAATAAATCTGCGGGCAAACTTTCCAGTTCTTGATAAATCCAAGCTTCTCGTGGAGACTTTTTCGTAGGCATAAGATTACCTCTATTTAACATTAGAACAGAAAAAGATTTAAACCAATGATTTTGGGTTTTTAAAGATTAGCAGACTTTCTAAAAATCAAGCTTCACAGAATACGCTATATTATGGGCATGGTCTGTTATTCTTTCCAGATTTCTTATCATATCAAGGAATAATGGACCAGCCTCTGGCTTGCATGTGCCTTTTTTAAGCCTTTCAAGATGCCTTTCCTCCAGGGAATTTTCCAGGTAATCCGCTTCCATTTCCAAATCCATAACAATTTTGTACAAATTCTGGTCTCCGGAATTGAGCAGTTTTATTGACTTTTTGTAGCTCTCATCGGCGACTTTGAACATTTTTTTCAGTTCTTTTGTGGCGGGTTTGGAAAATTTTAATTTGCGATTGTTTTTCAGTTCAATTCTTTCTCCTATGTTGTTGATGTGGTCGCTTACTCTTTCTATGTCGGATATGATATGTGTTAATCCTGCCAGCTTTCTTTTTTGGGCATCTGTGAGGTGTTTTTTCGAAATTTTTATGAGATATTCCTCAATCAAATCATCAATTTCATCCACGCTTTTTTCCTTGTTTTTTATATACGATACCATTTTGCGGTCGTCTTCAAACAGCGCCTTTTTACAGTCCTTTAGCATGCTTTCGGCAATTTTTCCCATTCTGACTACCTCCTTTCTCGATTGTTCTAAAGCCAAAGCAGGCGTTCTAATAAGCCTTTCGTCTATGTATTTTGTCCCTCTTTCGACTTTGACTTCCTTTCCTGGAACGATTTTCTTTGTCAACCAGACCAGCAAACCTATGAGAGGCAGCATGATGATAGTCATGCTTATGTTGAAAATCAGGTGGGCGTTTGCTATTTGGCGGGGTATATCGGAAGCTGTTAAAGAGACAAGATTTCCAAATGGAACAATAAACGGGAAGAAAAGGCAGACTCCTATTGTGTTGAACAAGAAGTGGGAAAGAGCAGCTCTTTTTGCGGATAAGGAAGAGCCGATTGATGCTATCATAACGGTTACGCATGTCCCGATATTTGCGCCCAGAATGATTGCTATCGCCGACTGCAATGTTATTGCGTTTTCAATTCCCATTGCTATGACTAGACCTGTGGTGGCCGAGGAACTTTGTATAATTCCTGTAAGCAAAGCTCCCGCAAAAACTCCGAGGATGGGAGTTTTACCAAAACTGGCCAGCATCTCTACAACCATTGCACTTTCCTTTAATGGTCCCATGGAAGAAGACATGGTATACATGCCCAAAAACAGGATACCGAAACCAAGTATCACCTTGCCGATGTCATTATATTTTGTCTTCTTTGAAAACTGCAAAATTACACCGAGAGCTATGAGAGGGAAAAACATGGTTCCTATTTTAAATGCCAGTATCTGTGCTGTTATTGTAGTGCCTATCTCAGCGCCAAGGATTACTCCAACCGCCTGTCTTAAAGTAATCAGGCCGGCATTCAAAAGTCCGACCAGAGTCACCGTGGTTATGGAAGAACTTTGAATCAGTGCCGTGAGAGAAGCTCCCACGAAGACTCCTTTTATCGGATTGTTCGTAATTTTTTCAAGCACTTTTCTTAGTTTTTCTCCGGCTATGTTTTGAAGCCCATCGCTAAGCAGTTTCATTCCAAACAGAAACAGGGCTAATCCTCCAATCAAGGCGATGATAGCTGAAGTCCAGTCCATAATTAAAATTAAGATTATTGTATTTAAATTTTAAATACTTCTAAAATAGACCTTTCCTATGGAAAACGAAGAGAAAACAGCTCTTGTGGAAGAAGTTGCAAAAGGCTTTGAATCAAAGTGCAAGGATAAATTGGGAGAAAGACTGGAAAGCCTTTATATAACAGGAAGTTATGCCTTCGGAAAAATTTCTCTGGACAGGCCCGATGTAAATTTCCTGCTTATTATTAAAGAAAGAACCTCTCCGCAGGATTATCTTCTTATTGGGGAGATTTGTCGTGAAATCGTGAAAGATTTTGAAGACAGGTGCTCCGTTAGATTAGAATTTAGACCTTTCCGTTTCATCAATCCCAAGACCAAATCTGATTGTGAAATATTTTTAAATCCCATAATACAAAGTGTAGAGGAAATAAAAAATAGAGGTTGTATATTCAACAAATGGTTTACCGAAGGTCTAAAGAGTGCCAATAAGCTCCTTTATGGAAAAGATTTTCTCAAAACTTTAGAAGTAGGAGAAATTACAAAAGAAGATATTTTTCATGGTGCGCTTTTTGATTTAGCTTTCTTTACGATTCCTCTGAGCCGGGCTCCGGCACAATACGGTAAAGAGGACAGCGATTTATTGTTTAACGAGGCTCTGACCAGTGGAAAGATGATGTGTTATTTGGGAATAGAAATTGCAATGACAGAGGAAGAACTTGCAAAAAAGGAGTATACAAATTACATAAAGAACAAAGAGACTATAGCTGATTTTTACAAGGAAAGATATGGCGAAGAAGCCGCAGAATTGGTTAATAAAATATTTGATGCTAGAGAAAATTATCTAACTTATAAAAACGAAAGGAAAAAAGCTGAAGAAATATTTGACGCGGCTCTTAGAATGGCAGGTATGATTCAGCATAAGCTGTCCTCGGGTTAGAAAATGAATTTCTTGATTATAGGAGATATAGAAAAAGCGGGTTACCTAAATTCTTTGTCAAGTCTCAAACTTAGCGATTACACATTCATTATTTTAACAGGCGATATGTCTGGTTCACCTGAAGGATGGAAAATAGGAAAAGCCAGAGGAATGGAAGACAGGAGTTTCATTCCACCCGGAAAAAACCCCAAGGAGTATTATCAGGAACTGCTGGAACCTTCCGTTGAGAAACTCAAAGAGGTGGATGAAAATCTTGGGAAACTCGGTATAAAGGTTTTTGCCGTTTATGGAAACACAGACTTCAAATCAATAGTGGCAAGAGCGAAGCCAAAAAACTTTGAAATTATTCATAACAAGATTGTGGAAGTTAATGGGTTTTATTTGGTGGGATATAACGGCCATCCCATGTATCCATGGGAAATGAAAGAGCCGCTGAAGAAGGATATTTTTGGATATACTCATGAAGAGACATCCAAAGAATTAAACAGCTTTAGGGAGGAGGATGTATACAAAGACTTGAAAACCCTGACAGAAAATCATCCATCCAATAGGGTTATAACAGTTACACACACACCACCTTACAAGATTCTCGACAAGGTTAAACTGGAACTTGTAAAATGGGCTGTAAAATCTTACGGAGAGACAGCTGAAGATGGGAACGTTGGTAGCACAGGTTTGAGAAAATTCATACTTGAATACAAACCTCTTATGAGTATTTTTGGTCATATCCATGAAGCTAAAGGAACCGATAAAATTGATGATACACACTGCATAAATGCTGGTAACTTTGATAAAGAAAAGGAACTGGTAGAAATAACCCTACTTGATTCTAAATTAAATATTGAATTCAAAAAGCTAAACCCTTAATCACTCTTCCACTATAAAGACTTCGTCTCCCGATCTCACATCTTCACTTACTTTCATTCCTATTGCCTGGCCTGCCGTTGCTTCTTCCACCTTTTCATGTTCTATCTGCATTGATTCCACCATCTGGTCGAAGTCGGTTATGGAGCCCTTTATCTTTATCTTGTCCCCTTCTTTCAGTGTGTCAGTCAGTTCTATTACAGCCACGCCAATCTTGTTGAAGTAATGAGTGATACTCCCCACTTTCTTGCCTTCCACGAAACCACCTCTAAATCTATTAAAGTTAACAGATTTAAATAATTTTATTAAAAACAAATGCTATTTTATAAAGGAAATCAAAATTAAACAGGTACTTTTCATGTTGGAAACTTCAATAAATAACGTGCACAAGACAATATTCTCCTTTGAGAGACTTCCCAAGCACGGAAAGGAATACTGGTTTTTTTTGTTTACGTCAAATAATCCAAAAAGTGGAAGGCAGCTTATGCTCACTTTTGGTGACCAGAATATAAGCAGCTATATTGTGGATGATTGTAAAATAAAAGAAAAGTATTCCTTCAAAGGCAGTCACAAAGGACCGTCTTCCTATTTGTTCTACGATAGAAAGATGCACAGATTTCCGACTCTCCTGTCTTCAATAGATATAAAGCGCGACAGGCTTGAAGTAAAATCCGGAAAAAGAGAGATTTTATTTGAAGGAAAATATCCCAACTATGCTCTTAAAATAAAAGAGAACGGAAAGGTTGTGTGCAACCTTAAAACAAAGAAAGGCTCCGACTACACTGAGCATGAGGTGATAGATTATTTCAGCGGAGACATTGGCGCGGGTTACATAAATCTCCTGCTTGGTTTCAGGGGAAAGCTTAACGGGTCTGCTTTCAGCGGACATTGCTACGTGCAGAAAGTTATATCAACCGCCCCGATTCCCGGCATACCGTGGTACTGGTGCAGGGTTTATTTTCCGGGAAAGTATATACTGGATTTTTTGCAGCCTCATATATCAGTTCTAAACTTGGCCAAAGAGTTTACTGTCCATGCATATTTTTATGATATCAGAAAAAAGAGAAAATATTCTTTCAGGAATGTAAAAGTCAGCAAGTACGGAAATAAAAACAGGCAGTTTCTGGTGCACGGTAAATCCAGGGAAAGTGAATTCACGATTATGCTTGACAGATATGCAAAGAAGAGATTTTCTTTGAATTCGTTAGGAAAACTTACATACGAGCAGAATCTTGTAACGGTCTCCAGTTTTTCTTTTGAAACAAAAGACATTTTAATCACAAAAAAAGATACAGGGGAGGGCATAGGCATAATGGAAGATGCCTACGGGTATATACTCTAGTGATTTTTATGAAAAATATTTACATAAATAACGTTTCGGAAAGGATAAAAAAAATTGAAACCCGTTTCAAGAGATTAAAGAATCTGGTTTCCAGGGAGAAATGGGATGACGTTGACAAAATGTTATTTTCCTTTGAGCATCTCCCGATTCGCGGAAAGGAATACTGGTTTTTGCTTTTCACTTCCAACGAATCGAAAAAAGGAAAACAGTTTATGGTTACCTTAGGGAACCAGAATGTGAAAAAATATACAGTGGATGGGTGTGAGATTTTAAACGGCTTCTCAGATGACAGACACATTGGTCCGTTTTCATTCTGGTTTTATGACAAGAAATTTTACCGTTCCCGGACTGTTTCTTCTTTGATAATCATGAATAACAAGGGAATGTCCGTAAATTTCGGAAAAACTGAATTTTCAATAAAAGGGAACTATCCCAGTTACGAGATTAAACTAAAAGAAAACGGAAAGGAGGTATGTAATCTGAAAACAAAAAAAGGCTCTAATTACATGAAATATGAAGTTTCAGAGTTTTTCAAAGGGGGTATGGGATTCGGCAATGTAAACCTGTTGCTTGACTCCGAAGGAAAACTAAATGGTTCTCCATTCAGGGGACAGTGTTATTTGCAAAAGGTTGTCATCACTGCGCCGCTACCCAGCGTTCCCTGGTACTGGGGAAGAATATGTTTTTCAGACAAGTCCGTGCTGACTTTCCTGCAACCGCATATATCCCTGTCCAGATTGAGCAAGAATTTCGCAACATCTGCCTATTTTTATGACAGCAATAAAAAGAAAAAATATTTTTTTGAGAAGGTAAAGGTAAGGAAATTCGGAAAAATAAACAAGCAATTTCTGGTTCACGGAAAAGGTAAGGATATAGAATTTACACTGCTTACAGAGAACTATGCCAAAAAAGAATTTAAAATAAATTCCATAGGTAAACTTAATTATGAACAAAACTTGGTGAGAGTAAACAGCTTCTCCATGGAATCGGGAAAGAAAATGATATCAAAAAAGGACACCGGAGACGGAATAGGAATAATAGAAGATGCCTACGGTTATATAATTTAATTCTTCCCCAAGATGGCCCTGAACATGACTATGATTGGTATTATCTCCAAGCGGCCTATCCACATGTTGAACATCATTATTACCTTGGCCATGTCAGGCATAGTCGGACTTGTTATGCCGGAAGACAGTCCCACATTGCCCTGGGCCGAGCATATTTCAAAGAATATGTCAACCAAATTCACATTTGACATTAAAAGGGAAAAGGAAATTATTCCAACGAACAGGAATATAACCCAGAGGAAGGATATTACTGCTGCTTCATTCACTTCGTTTCTAGACTCATCACTGGAAAGGAATTTGGTTCCAAGTTTGTGGCTGAAAATCCTTCTCGGAGTTGATATAGCCTGCCTTGTCCTCCACATAACCCCCTTGGCCAAAAGTACTACCCTGAAAAGCTTTATGCCGCCGGCCGTGGAACCTGCCGCACCGCCTGCTATCATTGCAATTGAAAGGATTAGCTTGGCTGCATCCCCCCAAGTGGAAATGTCAGCGGTATAAAAACCGGTGCATGTTATTGCGGATACGTACTGGAAAAAAGATTCCTGCAATGAATCGAAGAAAGAGGCATAATTCAGTGAGAGATAATTAATCAGGGAAAGAAGAATTCCACCAAAGGCAATCAACACAAACAATGCCTTAACCTGGGGGTCGGAGAAAAATTTCTTTAACTTGCCTTTGAGCAGGTTATGATGGGCAACGAAAGCTATGGCACCAATAATCATCATAATTATTATTGTCATCTGGGTCCATGCTCCGTAGTACATCATGCTCTCGTTTGTAACGGAAAATCCTCCGGTTGACAGGCCTGTCATGCAGTGGTTGATTGCCTCCCAGAGAGGCATGCCTGTCAGGTAAAAGAGGACTATTCCCAACAAGGTATATATTATAAATATCCACCACATGGATTTCACAGTTGATAAGATTGAAGGATGCATTTTTTCCTCCCTTGCCTCCGATTTGTAAAGGGTAAAGGAACCTGTACCAGGTCTGGCAAGAATGGCAAGGGTCAAAACAATAACACCGACTCCCCCAACCCACTGTATCAGGGAACGCCAAAACTGCAGAGTATAAGAGAGTTTCTCCTCGTTCAGAACCATGCTGAACCCTGTTCCTGTCCATCCTGCAAATGACTCGAACACGGCATCTACGGGTTCCATACCTTCATTGATTCCGTATTCGGACATGTAAAGGAAAGGTATGGAGCCTATTACAGATATAATAAGCCAGCCCAAAGCGGCAGTTGCCATAGCATCCTTAAAATTAGTTTCGCCTGCATCCCTGCCCAAAAGATATAGCAGTCCTCCTGACAGGAAAAAGACCCCTGCCGTCATGATTATAGGGCCCAAGGCAGCATACTCTCCGAAAATCAAGGGCACGATCAGTACAAAAAGAGTCAATCCTCCTATTACAAGAAGCAGAGAACCCAAGTCCCTTGATACTATTTTCAGGTCATCCCTCAAAACACACACCTAGTTATTTTTTGACTTTAGAATTTAAAAGGATTAGCAAATAGAAAAAATGAATTGATTTATATAAAAATTAACTCGCTGAAAGCAGCTTTCCCAGTTTGTCTACCTGCTCTCCCGGAGCCAGCACAGTTATCTTGTCCCCGGGAAATATCTCCACCTCTTCCGTGGGTATTATGAATTCACCTTCCCTTTCTATTGCAACTATAAGGCACTTCTTTGGAAGCTTTAGTTTTTTTATGCTCTTTCCGGAAAGCTTGGATTTCATTGATAACGGAAGGGTAAACATCTCTGCTTTCTCTCCCACATGCATAAAATCATCCACTGTTGGATGCTTTAAGGATTTGTAAAGATACTCTGCCATCAGGTCATCCGGATTCTTCACTATATTGACTTCCTTTTCCAAAAACATTGGCTTTGCTTCTTCCTTGTTGACCACTGAAATCAAAAGAGGGACATTCATGTTCTTTGCTAGAGAGACCACCATAAGGTTTATTGAATCGTCTGCCGTGGTGGCAATAAGGGCATCGGCCTTTTTTATTTCCGCTTCCTTGAGAGTTTCTTCCTGAGTAGCATCAGCATGTATTATGGCAACATCAAACTTTCTCACAAGTTCCTCGCATTTTTCCTGTTCCTTTTCTATTACAATTACATTATGTTTGTCTTTTAGGGCAAATTTCACCAGTTTTTTTCCTATACCGCCTGCACCTATTATTATTATATACATTTTACGTTACCTTTTCTTTATTTCCTTTTCAATCTTTTTTTCCACCCTTTCAACTTCTTCCTCAATATCTTCTTCAAGTTTTTCTTTTAGTTCTTCTATCTTTTCCTTTGCTTTTTCTTCTACTTTCTTTTCTATCTCTTTTTTTATATCATTAACTTCCTTTTTCACATCTTTTTCGGCCTCTTTTTCCAGTTTTTTACCCACCTTTTTTATTTCTTTTTTGACTTTCTCCTTCTCTTTCTCCACTTCCTTTTCTAATTTTTCTTCTTTAGGAGTAATCTCTTCAACTTTTCCTTCTATTTTCTTTATACCTTCCTTGACTTTCTTTTCAATCTTTTTTTCTATTTTCTCTAGCCCTTCCTTTATTTCCTCAACTTCTTCTTCAATTTTATCTATAATTCCTTTTTTCTCTTTTTTGGGTTTAGCTTCTTTCTTTTCTTTCTTTGGTTCTTCTGTCTTTGTGGGTGGTTCCTTTTCCTCTGGCTTAGCTTCTGGTTTTGGCTTTTTTTCCTCCACTTTCTTTTCTGGCTCTTCCTTGATTTTCTCTTCTTTTGGAGTTTCTTCCTTTTTGGATGGCTCCTTTGTTTCTTTTTCCTTCTTTTCTACAGTCTCTTCTTTTTCCGGCTTTTTCTCTGGTTTCACTGGTTTCTCTTCGGTTTTTGTCTCCTTTGGAGTTTCAGCTTCTTTTTTCAGCTCAGGTTTTACTTCTTCCTTTGGTTTTTCTTCCGTGGGTTCCTTCTTCTCCAGTTCTTTTTTGACAGGCTTTTTTTCTTCAAGAACGGGAACTTCTTTTTTATCCCATATATATACTATTAGTTTTGCGTCTTCCCTGCCTGTTGCAGAAAATATTTTTCTTATATCCACATATTTTTCATTAATCTTGTTTTCTTTGGCAAGATATTTTTGCACAGAGGCCCTTGAAGGCGTGGGCATTCCGTCATGTTCTATGATACCGAAAATCTCCTTTCTTTTCAACAAAGAATTTTTCTTTATGTTTGTAACTTTTATTTTCATTGTTTTTTCACCCTTCACCTTTTTATCCAAGTTTTGAAACAGAGATAGCATATCTTCCCGGAGCACTTATGCCCAGAGTCTGGGCTATCTCGCTGTCAGGATTAAGAATCACAACAGAACCCTGCCAGTTTCTCGTAAGTTTTGAAATTTTACATGCAGGACATACGTTTCCATAAACAAATCTTCTGCACGTCGAGCATACCTTTTCCTTAACCATAGTATCACCTATTTCTTTTCTTCTTTCTTTCCCTGAAGTTTTTTCTCTTCTTCTTTTTTCTTCTTGTCTTCCAGCCACTTCATGGCTCCGAGAGAGGGTTGCCTCATGGTAAGACCTATTCTGTTGTCCTTTGTAAACGATATCGATATTATTCTTGCCCTTACCAGGTCACCTTCTTTAAGCATGTTCTTGTTGTCTCTGCCGACAAGAATGGAATTTTTCTTGTCATAACTTACATAATCATTCATTATCTGGGATATATGAGTCATGGCATCAACCGGACCTATCCTTACGAAGGCGCCAAACTCGGTGATGTCAACCACTTCTCCCAGAGTGACCTCGTACTCTTCAGGCATGTAAATAAGAAGCTTGAACCTTGCCGTATAGTAAACTCCACCGTCTTCGGGAACCACCTTTCCTTCACCGACTTCTTCAACGCTTTCAAGGTTGAGAACTATTCCCAATTCAGAACTAAAGACACCCTCAAATCTTTCCTGAATGCTTTCTCCTATGGATTCCTCCAAATCCTTGTCAAACTTTTCAGGAGGCACTCTTACAGAATCCTCTACTTCTATAATCTTGAACATTCTTTACACCCTATGCTAGCTGAATTTTCTTTCATATAACTTTATGCTATGCTCTATAACTTTTTTTGCTATTGCAGCTCCTTTCCAGCCGCCAGTCTTTACAATCTTACCTTCCAAATGTTTATATACGTTAAAAAAGTGCTCTATTTCTTCAAGTATATTAGGAGGGAGGTCTTTTTTGTCCCTCACTTTTTTATATCTTGGATCGTTTACAGGCACGCATATTATCTTGTCATCGTAAGTTCCTTGGTCTATCATTCTCAATAAACATATGGGCCTTGCTCTTATAATTATACCCGGGTAAGTTGCCTCTGTGACGAGGACCAATACATCCAAGGCATCACCGTCTTCAGCGTAAGTCTGGGGAATAAAACCGTAATCTCCCGGGTAATGAACAGGCGAGTAAAGTATTCTGTCCATTCTCATTATGTTGTACTCCTTATCATATTCATACTTGTTCCTTGAACCCATTGGAGTCTCTACAACAACCTTTACTATATTCGGTGAATTCTTTTCCCTTTTTATGTCATGCCACAGGTTTGTGTCCATGAAATCAACCTAATATTAAGTGTTTTTTTGCCCTTAAATATATTGTTTTTCTCCCCATTTCTAATATTTTTTTTCTCAACTCCATGTCAAGAGTGCATACGATAATATTCTCTTTTTCTGCCATTTTTAATATTGCCTTGTCTGCATCCCATTCTTCTATATCCAAAACCTTTACCTTTTTCTTTTCCAGAAGCTGCAACCCCACTTTGGCGGCCACCGCATCTTTCCCCTTTCCCCTTGCAAGTCCGCGGAGTTCCCTTGATACGGGATGAATCGTAACCAGTTCATATTTTTCATCCATAATTTTTTCTATTTCTGCGAATATGTCCACCTTCAGGTTTGCAGGCAAGAGTAGAAAATTCGTGTCCAAAACTATCTTCATGATAAGAATACAGCGGATACTTATAAATTAATATTTGTGATTTCTCTTATATCTTTTACCCAGTAATCAGGTTCTCCCTCTCTCCTCTCATTGACCAGAACAGTTTTCAATCCCATCTCTTTCGCCACTGCAAGCTCCCTTTCCCAGGAGTCGCCAATGAAAACGGCCTGGCTCGGTTCAACGCCGAATTTTTCCAGAGGAATTTCACAGAATCTTTTTGAAGGCTTTAGCTCCTTGGTGTCGTCTGCAGTCACGAGAAATTCAAAGTAATCTTTCCATTCTCCGAATATCCTGTCCAATTTCATCTCCAGACTTTTCCTGAACTCGTCGCTTGCCACGCAAAGTCTGTGTTTTTCCTTGAGAGATTTTATTATTTCCTTTGTCTCTGGGTAGAATTTAAGATTTTTCACAATTTCTTTCCAGAACACTTCCACGGCTTTTTCCGAAAGAATTTTTGCCTTATGTTCGTCCAGTCCGAAATAAAGAAGTGTTTCTTTTGCACTGTATTCCCTGTTTCTTTTTTCGTAATACCTTATTCCTTTCTCTAAAATATCTCTTACAACAAGTCTCCATTTGTCCCTTAATTTATCCGCATCTATCCCTGTCTTTTCCTGAAGAAAAATGAATTTCTTTTCCTCCGCGCTCTCAACAGAAGGCAAGTCATAAAGCGTATGGTCGGCATCAAAAATTATGCATTTCATACCCTTACCTCGTCTTCCACGACTTCTCCGTCCTCCAGGTCACAACATATTATGCTGTTCTTTACCCTGCAGTTATTCCCGATTGTACAGTTTCCCATTACATAAGAATTTTCAAGCATGAAATTTTCTCCTATACTTGTATCGCGGTTTATAAATGACTCTTTTATTATGGAATTTTTCCCGGTTATTACCTTCTCGCCTATGTAATAATCTGAATCACTTGAAAAGAATTTCAGCATTACCAGCTTGGTTGTGTTCAGTATGTCAACAGGTTTTCCTAGGTCAACCCTTTTGCCTGAGAACAGAAAGCCCCTTACCTTGCCTCCTTTTCTGATTATGTATTCCGCTGGGAATTCCTCCTTGCCGTATTCAAATCCCATTCCTTTTATGGAATCAAAAAAAGATTTCGTCTTTAGGATGAAAATTCCCACTGTTACCATGTTGCTGGGTTCCTTTCCCTTTTCAGGTTTTTCGATTATGTCAACTATATTCTTCCCTTCAAACTTTACCACACCGTATCTTGATGTGTTTTCCTCTTCTCTCAGAGTAAGGTAAGCATCCAGATTCTCATGTTTTTTAAAATTTTCAATCAGCTTTAGAGGAAGGTTTACGTTCGTAAGGCTGTCGCCGTAATGCACAAGAAAATAATCACAATCTTCCAGATATTTTCTGGCTCTTGATATTGCATCCGCCGTTCCGTTCCTGTGCTCTTGGACAACATAATCTATCTTTAGTCCCATACCGCCTCCGTCCTTGAAATAATCTTTTATGAAGTCCCCGTTTTTCTGGGATACCACTATTATTATGTCCTTTATACCAGCTTCCTTTAGTTCCATGATTATGTATTCAAGGAACGGCTTGTCAAGTATCGGTATCATTATCTTTGGGATTTTATCGCTTACGGGTCTCATCCTCTTTCCCTCCCCTGCCGCCAAGACTACTGCCTTCATTATCCCAGCTCCATTATTACTTTTGCAAGCTTTTGTGGGTCGTGTTTTTTCAACTCTTTGTAGTTTACTGTGTCTGCCAAAACCGGTTTGACCCCAATCTTTTTAAGCTCTTCTGCATCGGCTTCCACAAATGACAGATAACAGTCCTTGACACCTTCCAGTTTCAGGTCTGTTTTACTGTTTATTATCACATAATCAGGCTTTACGCCCATATATTTCACCAGTTCTCTGATATGGTCTGAAACATTGAAATCATGTGTCTCTCCTGCCTTAGTGAAAATGTTGCATATGAATATTTTTTTGGCATTTGACCTCTTCAGTGCTTCTTTTATTCCCTTTACAAGTATGCTCTGCAGGATTGATGAGTATAAATCCCCCGGGCCTATCACGATTTTGTCCGCGTTTTCTATCTCCCTTATGCATTCATCATAAGAAAAAGCTTCAGGTCTCAGGAAAACTCTTTTTATTTTAATTTTGGAATCGTGCTTCGGGACATCTATATTGGTCTCGCCTTCTATTATTTCACCATTTTCCAGTTCCGCGCATAACTGGCAATCATCAAAACTAGGAGGCATGATATGATGGTTTGGCTTAAAACCAAAGAGTTTTTCGGCCTTTCTTATATTTTCAATTCCTTTTCCAATTTCCTGAGATAAAAGAATGAAATTGCCAAGGCACTGCCCTTCCATAAAACCTGTATTGAATCTGTGTTTGGTTGCTTCTTTCAGAAGTCCGTATGCATCTTCATCTGATCCCAGACCGAGAAACCCCCTTCTCAGGTCGCCCAAGGCTATACCACCGAACTCTCTTCTTATCCTGCCTGTACTTCCGCCTGAATCAAATCCCCCTATTATGGCAGTTATATCCACATTATATTTTTTCAGTTCTGGAAGAATAACATAACTTCCTGTGCCGCCCATAATTGTGACTATTTTCATTTGTTTTTTCACTCCTTTCTATACTCTTCCTTTAGAGCTTCCATTTTATATTTTATACTCATCTTCAGGAAGGTATTTTCAGGTACAAAACCCTTTATTACTGAACCTTCATCAGTCCATACGTTCGGTCCAATCAGGCATCCAGGATAAAGAGTGGTCTTGCATGCCATCTTGCAGTAATCCCCTATTATTGCACCAAGTTTTCTTCTGCCTGTTTCTATTCCACATACTCTTACATTGGAACCCGTATGTTTCAGATTTCCGGAATCGAAAGAAGTTGCTATGTTTACTTCCCTGCCTATGACAGAGTCTCCTATGTATCCGTGATGCATGGATTTAGTCCCGTTCAGTATCACCGAACCCTTGACCTCGGTTCTTCCTATTTCCACATTGTCTCCTATTATGACAGAATTTCTTATGTAGGCATGCGGACCTATTTTGCAGTTCTTTCCTATGTAAACCGGGCTATTTTTTCCAGCTATTATGCAGGTGAAGGGTCTTATTTCAGTTCCTTCTCCTATAAAGACAGGTCCCTTGATAATACAATTGTCAAATTCAATCGTTTTTTCAATCATAATTTTTCTGAGAATTTCATCTTTTTTTCCAAGAATTTCCCAGACATTTTTCACGTCAAAGATTTCCGGGAAAGGAAAATCATCTTTTTTCCTAAAGTAATATTCCGAATTTGTTTTTACGTTCATTTTACAGTCACACTCTTTGCAAGATTTCTCGGCTTGTCCGGGTCGCATCCCCTTAAAACTGCAAGCTGATAAGCAAGTATCTGCATGGGAATTATGTGCGTTATAGGGTCAGCCACGGAAGATTTCGGGACCTTTATGAAGTAATCGAAGATGTCGTTATTTTTCGGGCCTACTCCGATTATATATCCACCCCTGCTCTTGATTTCCATGGCATTTGAAAGAATCTCTTTTTCAGTCCCGTTCGAAACAAAAGTTATGCACGGCGTCCCTTTTTCTATAAGTGCTATTGTGCCATGCTTCAAATCCCCGCCGGCAAAGCCTTCAGTGTGTATGTAGGAAACCTCTTTCAGCTTTAGTGCCGCCTCAAGAGCGGTGGGATACATTAGCCCTCTTCCTATCGTAAATATGTGCTCCTTGTCTTTCAGTTTTTCCGCAAGTTTTTTCAACTTTTTCCTTTTGCTGAGTGCTGTGAGATTATAAACCATATTATAAAGATTTTTCAACTGATCTCTCCCATCTTCAATTTTTCCTGCAGTGGCATAAGCAAGCAACAACATCAGGGCGAGCTGTGCTGTGTAAGCCTTTGTGGACAAAACGCAGATTTCCGGCCCGGAATGGGTAAGCAGGACTTTGTCAGAGTTCCTTGTAAGGGAAGATCCCATGACGTTAACAATGGACAAAACCTTGCTTCCTCTCTTTCTGGCAGTCTTCACAGCTTCAAGCACATCAGCAGTCTCTCCGGACTGGGACACGGCGATAACCAGGGTCTTATCAGTTAAAAAATGCTCAAAATGCGGGAACTCAGAACCTGATACAACATTCACATGTTTTTTTGCGACTTTTGAAAAGAGGTAGCTCCCGGTTAAACAGGCATGGTAGGCAGTTCCGCAGCCCACGAAAAATATTCCCTGCGCATTTTTTATGTCGCCAACCACTTCCTCCACTATTTCCATTTTCTGGTTTATCGCCTTTTGTATGGTCTCTGTCTGTTCTATTATCTCTTTAAGCATGAAGTGTTCAAATTCTCCTTTCTTTGCCTGCTCCGCATCCCAGTCTACTGTGGAGACTACCCTTTCTATATTCTCCCCGTTTTTCAGATTGAAGAATTTTGGACCGTTTTTGTCCAGTACAACAAAATCATTGTCATGAAGATAAATAACGTCTTTCGTGTAATCCAAAAAAGCAGGTATGTCCGAGGCGGGAAAGTATTCCCCCTTTCCAACGCCTATGACAAGAGGCGAACCTCTTCTGGCGGCAATCATTCTTTTGTCATTTTTGTTTAGAATTAGAAGTGAGAAATGGCCTTCAACCCTTTTCAAAGCTGTTTTGGCGGCTTCAACAAAACCCTTGTTTTCCATCTCCTCTTCTATCAGGTGAGCTATTATCTCCGAGTCGGTCTCTGATTTCAGTTTGTGGTGTTTTAGTTCTCTTTTCAATTCCTGGAAATTCTCTATTATGCCGTTATGCACAATCACTATTTCTCCGGAACAGTCTGTATGCGGGTGGGCATTCTCTTTTGTAACTCCTCCGTGGGTGGCCCACCTTGTGTGGCCTATTCCGATAAAACCGGGAAGGTCTGTCAGGTTAATTCTGGAGTGAATGTCCTTTACCTTTCCCACATCTTTTTTTATATGAATACCGTTGTTTAGAGTTGCAATCCCCGCAGAATCATAACCCCTGTACTCCAGCTTTTTCAGGCCGGAAAAAATTATCGGGGCCGCCTGTTTTTCACCTATGTAGCCGATTATCCCACACATCAAAACCAATATAGAAATGGAAAACACTATTTAAAAGAATAATTAAAACAGTTATTGTATCATTATAAAAAATATTTTAATGGTATTTACTCATAAAAACAAACCCGACAAACTCAAAACAAGGCAATTTCAACGTTTACAAAAATCAAACTATTTGTAACAATCAACAAGTTGTAAACAAATTTTTTTAAGAATAGTAATCTCATCGGCCGAGGCCTCGATTGGGTGTGGTGTTTGGGTATGTTTGGAACAAAGTTCCAAACGTTGCAACTTTCGTTGCAATATATAATGTTACTACCATTAAGTATTTAAACCTTATTTATATTCTTTGTTTCAGGTTTTTAGATTATTTCTTAAGGAAACTGTAAGACAAAGCCAT